>CAVCBG010000381.1:0-2106 GCA_963600285.1 Anaerovoracaceae bacterium | reverse complement strand
GCCGATCATCATGACGCGGACGATCCAGGATACCTGGTTGGCCTGCGTGACGATCGTCATATTCACCTGGCTGACGGAGCCGAGCATCATGGTGCTCAGTGTGTCGACACTGATCGACAGAAGCATCTGCAAGATCAGCGGCACCGTCAGCACAGCGACGTGGCGGTAAAAGCTTTTTTCCCGAATCAGATCAAAATTCATTGTTTACTGCTCTTTTTGATGGTGTCAACCAGCCATCTTCTGAATTTCGGCGTGTCGATACCCATGGCGACATGAATGTTGGGCGCCTCACCGGTCTTATTCCCGGTATCAGCCGCGGTATGACCGGCCGTCAAGGTACCCTGCCACTCGACGTCCATGAAGTAATCCTCATAGGTCATGCATTCCGGGTACAGCGCCGCGGCCAGTGCCAGCGCGTCATGCATCACGGCGCCCTCGTGGCGCTTCTCTTCCTGGTCGATCATGTACTGGAGCATGTCGGCCGAGAACGAGCAGGCTCTGGTGTCAACCGTACGCAGCTCGTCGACGTCTTCCTGTTCCATAATGGCTTTCAGCGTCACGTCAAGGCCTACCATGACCACGTCGCGGATGCCGGAGGTGAAGACAATGTGCGCCGCGATGGGATCGGCCCAGATATTGAACTCACTGTTGTTGTTGATGTTGCCGCCGTAAACCGCGCCGCCCATGAACCACAGCTTCTTGATCAGCCCCGGCAGATCGTTGTGCTGGATGATGGCGAGGGCCAGGTTGGTCATCGGACCCGTGACCAGAAGCTCAAGCTCGCCTTTTTCGGCGACCGCAGTCTGATAAATAAGCTCCGAGGCAATGGTATCCACGGCCTTCTTGTGCTTGGCGGCAGGGATCACAATATCACCGAGGCCGCTCGGGCCATGGCAGTCGCCTTCGTTGATGGCGCGGTCATACATCGAACGCTGCGCGCCGCGGGCGACGGGAATATCAGCGCCGAAATACTCCATGAGGTTGATGTTGTTGTTCGCGACAGCGGACTCCCCGACGTTGCCGTTGCAGGAGGTGATCGCCTTGATGTCGATTTCTTCGCAGTAAATGGCAGCCGCCAACATCAGAGAATCGTCTGTCCCTGTATCGCAATCAATAATGAACGGTCTGCGCGTCTTCATTTAGCACTCCTCTCTGAGTTGGAAGACATGATCCATGAATTCTCTGACGTGCTCTTCCTTCACATGACCCACGTCCTTGTGTCCTTCTTTGAAGTAGCTGCCGACAATAGCCGCGTCGGCGATGGACAGCTTTTCCTTGACGGTAGCGGAGGTCATGCCGGCAGCGATGACCAGCGGGAAATCGCCGATCAGCTTGCGGAACTCAGCGATCTTCGCGGTCGAGGTATCCAGGCCGGTGCCTTCGCCGGTGCAGGCCATCGCGTCGCAGCGCTGCAGGCCGAGAGCCATATCTTCTTCAATCGATCTGCCGGAGAGGATCGGCTGATACTTGAAGCGCACACCGCCGATGATCGGCAGGGTGCCGGCGGCTCTGTAAGCCGCGATCATTTCCGCGTAGGGCTTATCCAGCCAGACCGGAAGGTGGCCGCAGACGGAATCGACCTGCATAAACTTGCCGCCGTACATGCTCGCCATTTCATAGGTGAACGAGAAGTTGTCCAGAACATTCGCGCCGTACAGATAATCGTCTTCCTGAGAGAGCGCCTTCATGCAGGCCACAACATCTTCGCGGGAGCCGAAGTAGTCTTCCAGCAGCATCGCGTCCACGCCGCACTTTTTATAAATCGCGGCCTCTTTCAGGCACTCGGTAATCTTTTCTTTCGGCGTATCGCCAATCAGATGCAGCATGCCGATAATCGGCTTTTTGACAGAAAATAAATCCAGGAACATTTGTTATGCCTCCATTAATTTTTTGAACATTTCGTCGGCCTGCGCGAACAGTTTCCGACGCAATTCTTCTGTGTAATGCGGATACGGGCCGTACTGCCCGGCGTTGACGCCCGCGGCCAGATTCGCGAGGATCGCGGTCATCAGCGGGTGTTTCCCTTCGCAGTAGCCGTAAAGGGACGCGCCCGTGGAGCAGTTGCCGCAGCCGGTGGCGTCGACCGACTCGGCCGCGCCAACGGAC
>CAVCBG010000380.1:0-2117 GCA_963600285.1 Anaerovoracaceae bacterium | reverse complement strand
TGCCTACTCTGCTCTGAACATCCCGGAGCTTAAAGGCTGGGTCAAAATCGGCTACACCGAAGGCGATGTAGAGAAACGCATTAAGCAGCAGACGCATACCGCCAGGGTTAGAACGCATACTGAATGGTCTCGCGACGCCGTTTATGATAACGGTTCAGCCTTCCATGATACCGACTTTCACGCCTATCTGCGCCGGAATAACGTTGAGTACGATAAAGGGACCGAGTGGTTTCACCTTACCGGCGACGCCGCTCTTAACATGTTCAAAATATTTCAGAACAAATATGAGCGTATCAAGTCCGAAACCCCGAACGTGATTCCTTACACCCTGCGCCGGGAGCAGCAGGAAGCCGTTGCCAAGGCGCGGGATTACTTCTATCTGCACAAGGACGGCGAGTTCCTGTGGAACGCCAAGCCCCGCTTCGGCAAGACGCTCAGCGTTTACGAGCTCTGCAAGCAGCTCGGCGCGAATTCCGTTCTGGTCCTGACCAACCGCCCCGCCATCGCCAATTCCTGGCTGGACGACTACAACAAGTTCCTCGGCGAGAAATCCGGCTATCTTTTCGTCAGCGAAGTCGACGCCCTGAAGGGGAAGCCCGGCGTCTTCACGCGGAAGGAGTACGCCGAACTCTTGGATGGTGATTACCGCCTGATCGAGTTCGTCTCCATGCAAGACCTGAAAGGTTCACTCTACTTCGGAGGCAGACTTAACAAGCTGCGCGAGGTAGCGGAGCTGACCTGGGATCTGCTCGTCATTGATGAAGCCCATGAGGGCGTGGACACCAAAAAGACCGATATTGCCTTTGACCAAATCCATCGCAAAAACACCCTGCACCTCTCCGGCACGCCGTTCAAGGCGCTCGCCAACGAGAAGTTCAAGGCGGATGCCATCTTCAACTGGACCTACATGGACGAGCAGCAGGCCAAGAGAGATTGGAAAGAAGATGAAGAGGAGCAGGAGAATCCCTATCAGAACCTGCCGCGGTTGAACATGTTCACCTATCAAATGTCCGAGATCGTCCACGATGAAGTGTCGCAGGGCATGCAGATCGAGGGCAAATCGGTTGATTACGCCTTCGACCTGAACGAGTTCTTCGCGGTCAATGAGAACGGGCGTTTCCTGCATAACGATTCGGTGAACCGCTTCCTCGACGCGCTGACCACGCAGGAGAAGTTCCCCTTCTCCACGGAAGAGCTTCGTAACGAGCTGAAGCACACCCTGTGGATGCTGGAGCGCGTGGAGAGCGCCAAAGCCCTCGCCCGCAAGCTGAAAAAGCACCCGGTCTTCCAAGATTACGAGATCGTTGTCGCGGCCGGTGACGGTAAGCTTGACGATGAAGACGAAACCATCAAGGCTTACGACAAGGTCAAAGATGCCATCAAAAATTACGACAAGACCATCACCCTGTCAGTCGGGCAGTTGACCACCGGCGTCACCATTCCCGAGTGGTCGGGCGTCCTCATGCTGTCGAATGTCAAGAGCCCTTCGCTTTATATGCAGGCCGCTTTCCGCGCGCAGAACCCCTGCCTCTACAATAACGGCACCGAGTTCCTGCGCAAGCAGAACGCCTACATCTTCGACTTCGACCCCGCCCGCACGCTGATCATCTTCGAGCAGTTCGCCAACGGCCTGATCCCCGAAGATGAGAACAGCTGGAAAGGCGATGTCCGCGTGCAGCGGGTGCGCGAACTGCTGAACTTCTTCCCGGTCATCGGCGAGGATGAAGACGGCGAAATGGTTGAGCTGGACGCCGAGAAGGTGCTGAGCATCCCGCGCAAGCTGAAGTCTCAGGAAGTGGTCCGCCGCGGCTTCATGTGCGATTACCTCTTCCAAAACATCAGCAATATCTTCCGCGCCCCGCAGGCGGTCATGGAGATTCTCAACAATATCACCCCGTCCAAGAAGACCGAACAGCTTCCCGCCAATCTCGGTCAAGGCTTTACGCTCGATGAGAACGGTGAAGTCACCGTTCCGCAGGAGAAGGTGATCTGCACCGCTTCCGAATTGTTCGGCGAAAAGCATTACGTCGATGTCGGGCCTGTGGTTATCGAGCCCGTCACACAACTCCCGCCCAAGCCGCAGCCGGATGAGCTCAAGAAAGCCGCGGAAGAGATGA
>CAVCBG010000379.1:0-2287 GCA_963600285.1 Anaerovoracaceae bacterium | reverse complement strand
GTTGACGGCGGTTACAACAGCGACGGCGGCGACGGCAGCCTGACCGTGACCGTCAAGAACGCGATGCCGGACGCCGTGCAGATCACCATGCGCACGTATCTTGATTACTCCGGCCTTGACGCGAACGGCAGCACCGTCTCCGACACGCTTGACGATGTGATCACTTGGGAGGCGGATTCTTTCCGTCTCGCGTCCGGTGAATCCCGCTCCCTGACCGGGGCCTTCACCCTGCCGGTGGAAGTCGCCGCGCCGAACCGTACGCTTGACGTGACGGCGCATCTCTACTTCCCGTCCAGCCTCTTCTTCGGCAACATCGCGGGCTCCGCGACGCTTTCCGTCCGCGGCGGCGCGCACGGCATTCTCTCCGGCAGCTACTCGCCCGTTCCCGAAACCGGCGGCACCTTCACCGCGAGCCTCACGAATCACCTTGAGAACGCGATCGAAGTCACGCTCCCCGCGACCGGTACCGCGAAATACGGCAGCTCCAAGCAGACGGTCAACCTCACTTGGGACTCCGAGTCGCCTGTTACCATCGACCCCGAAGAGCAGATCGAGCTCTCCGGCAGCTTCACCTTTGACGACGACGCTCCCATCGCCTCGAACACGAGCATGATCCTCTCCGCTGCCTTCAGCTACGGAGACGGCAGCTTCACCGCCGCGGGCACTGTCACGCGTGACGCGGATGAGACCGCTTCGATCTCTTCCGTCGGGTTCTGCCGCGACTACGCCTCCGGTGCCGAAAAGCTGACCTTCACCTTCTCTCTCAAGAACGACGCTTATATCGACATCCCGGTGCAGCTGCCGACGACGCTCGCCGTTCAGGATGTGACTTATAACCCGTCCGTGACCTACACCGGATGCCTCAGCTCCGACGGAACGGACTGCTTCAGCCGTATTTCCAACGGTATGTTCACGCTGCGCGCCGGTGAAACCGCCGCCCTGAGCGGGTACGCCGAACCGGATACCGCGCCGGACAGCGACGACAAGTACGTCCGCACCTCCCTGCTTTACTTCCCGGACGGCGTACAGAAGGCGCTGTATGTCGGCTCCGCGACGACTGCCTGCACCACGGTCACCGATCCCGTTGATGTACCGGAACCGGAAACCGACGGCGGCGAAGCCGTTCTGCAGCTCGTTCCCCGCAGCGGCTCTTATGCCTCCTGCGCGGATGATCCCGCCGTTACCTTCGGCTTCACCATCACCAACACCGGCACGGAATCCGGCGACATCGACCTCAGTTCGCTCCTTTACGAATTGAACGGCGCCGCAGTTGATTCCATCTCGTACACCTCCTGCGTAATGCAGTCCGGCAGCGGCAGCGATCCTTCCTGCACGGATGATCTGCCTGTGCTGACGATCGACCCGGGCGTCTCCGCTGTCATTGAAGCGGTTTACACCCCGACGGAAGCCATTACCGAGGAGAGCATTACACTCACTGTCAAAGATACCGGCGGGAACACCTTTACGGTGGACGCTTACAGCACCGGCACCTGCGCCCCCGAAGTGATCGTCGAAGCGGACGCGGAGAACAACCCGCTGGCTTCGGCCTTCGATCCCGACGTTCCGGGTTCGTTCACGCTGACCGTGACCCTGACGAATCAGGGCTCCGAGGCCGCGAGCATCACGCCGCGCACGGTCTACCTGCACGGCTCGTCGTACAAGGATTACACCGACGGTGTCGGCCAATCCACGGAAGCGGAAACGCAGAAGGACGCCTTCGCCGTGCAGTACGATGTGCCTTTCGACCTTGCCGCGAACACGACCGCCGTTCTCAGCCTGCCGATGACTTACGACACCGCCGCCCTGGCCGGCACGACCGAAGAAGTGAACTGGACCTTCGGCGTCGGTTCCGATACGCTGAATGTGACGGGTACGGTGGACTTCCCTGCGGCAGAAAATGATACCGACCCGGACCCGACCGATCCCGATCCGACCGAGACCGTGACGGTAACGGTAACCGTTACCGAGACTGTTACCGAAACGCCGGCTGCGTCCGAAACGCCGGCAGTGAGCGAAACGCCGGCCGTGAGCGAAACGCCTGTTGTGAGCGAAACGCCGGCTCCGGCCGAAACGGAGAGCCTCGGTTATAATCAGTTGAATATGTACAGCCTGGTTGAGCCGGAAGTTGAAGATGTCAAGTTCGCCGTGAGCGGCACCTCCATCGGGAATCTGCCGGCGACCGGCTTCTCCACGAAGCACGCGGCGAAGCTCCCTGCTCAGCCGGCCGCGCTAGAATACCGCGACCTGAATGGGCTGCGCATCCAGATCCCGTCCCTCTCCGTCTCCG
>CAVCBG010000378.1:0-2431 GCA_963600285.1 Anaerovoracaceae bacterium | reverse complement strand
CGCGCCCAACTTAGGCGGCGCTTAAGTCCTTCCCCTTGAGGGGAAGGGGGACCGCTCCGCGGTGGATGAGGTGACCAGCGGATTCGCTCCCTTTCGCGGAGCGTAATGTGCCGATGTAAAAAAGTGTGAAATGTGGAAGTGCAGCGTTCGACAGGAAAAGGCTCACCTTAATATGAGGCGGCGCTAAGGCCTTCCCCTCGTAGGGGAAGGCCTTAACGCGTTGGAAAGTGGGCGAGACTGCACGGTCGAGCAGCCGCCCAACGAAATAACGCCGCCCTTTCGGGCGGCGTTATTTTATTTATTCAATGTATCGACTCAGCTCAGCGAAGCGTCGTCAAGACCTTCAACCACGGTGACTTCAGCCTGTTCGGCGGCAACGGCCTCGGCGGTCGCGGTCGCGGCGGCAGCTTCGGCTTCGGCGGTCGCCGTGGCGGCGGCGGCTTCGGCTTCGGCAGCGGCCTTGGCGGCGGCTTCGGCGGCAGCCTGTTCGGCAGCCTTGGCCTGTTCGGTCGCGGCGTAGTCAATCTCCGGGGTCGGAGTGGCGGTCGGGAGAGCCTTGACGATGATGGTGACCGTCTTCTCGTAGTCGCCGCACTTGATCGTCAGCTTCGTCTCACCCGCGGCAACACCGTCGATGATCAAGCCGTAGGCCTTGATGTCCTCGAGCGTGTCGTAGCGGAGCTTCGCCACGGTCTCGTTCTCGATCTTGAACTCGATCGCGGACACGTCGGCGTCAGCCGGTTCGATCGTGAGCTTGTTGGTTTCATCAAGCGTCTTGTTCATGCCGGCATCCAGCTCGACCGCGTCATTCTGAACGTCATCAAGCTTGACCGCGGTCACTGGCACCGGGGTATTTTCCGGAGCCGCGTTCTCAACCGGAGCAGCCTTGACAACGATGGCAACGGACTTCGTGACTTCGCCGGAGGCAATCGTCAGGGTCGTCTCACCCGCGGCAACACCTTCGATGTTGATACCGTTCTCGACAGCGCTGACCTTCGCGATGGCTTCGTCGCCGCTCGTGTAGGTGAGCGTGGACTTGTCGGCTTCAGCCGGCTCAACGATGAGCTTGTCGCTCGCGATCGTCACAGGCGTACCCACGGTCACTTCGATCGGTTCGGCATCAAGCGTGAGGTTGATCGCGGTGACGGTGATAGCGTTCTCGACAGGCTTCTGATCGGTGGAACCTTCTTCATTCTGCTCTTCGATGCCGTTCTCTTCCGGATCGGGCGTCGAATCGACAGTCGTTTCGGCAGTCGTTTCAGCCGCCTTGACGGTGACAGCGATTTCCTTCGTGCTTTCGCCGAACGTAATTGTCAGCTTCGTCGAACCTTCGGCGGCACCGGTAATGGTCAAGCCGTTCGCCGTAATATCCTCGGCCGCGGTGCTGCTGAGCGTCGCGATGGTCTCATCAATCGTGAAGGTCATCGCGGACAGGTCGGCGCCTTCGAACAGGGCGGTGAGATCGGAGCTCGCGACCGTCTTGGGCGTACCCATGGTCACTTCGATCGTATCGGAAGCGGCGTTCTCTTCGGACTTCTGCTCTTCGGATTCCGCATCCTTCTCACCTTCCGTTTCGGTCGGCGCGGCCTTGACGGTGACGGCAATTTCCTTCGTGCTTTCGCCGGATGTGATCGACAGCGTCGTCGTACCTTCGGCAACACCGGTAATGATCAAGCCGCCGTTGGCGATAATGTCCGCGCCCGCGGTGCTGCTGATCGTCGCGAGAGTATCATCGCTGATCGCGATGGTGACCGCGGAGAGATCGGCCCCTTCCTCAAGACCGGCCAAGGTCGTGAGTTCGGAGCTCATGATCGTCAAGGTCTTGCCGGCGGTCACATTGATCGCGTTATTTTCAACGTCGATCTTGTCTTCGGAATCAACAGCGCCGTTCTCATCGGTGGCGTCATCGGTCGCGGTCGGGGTCGCGTTCGGGTCAACAGTCGGGGTCGCGGTCGCGGCCGGGACAAGCGCCTTGGCGAGGATGACATACCGAGCGGATACGGCGGGATCGCTGCCGTCCTCAACGACCATAGTGATCGCGACTTCCGCGTCAGCGGCAAGGTTCTCACTGATGGTCACAACGCCATCTTTGTCAACCGTGGCGATGTTATTGTCAGAGCTCCACCACTGCAATGTGTTGTCCGCGGCGGATTCCGGAAGGATCTCGTAGTTCATCTTCGCGGACATGCCGGCGTACAGAACGTTCTCGGCATCGTCTTCGCCGATCGCGCTGTAATCAATGCTGTTCGCGAGGGTGTTCGCGGCCGCGCTGTCAACGGAGTCGACGGACGCAACGGAGTCAACCTCATCCAGACCGGTGGTCATTACGGCGTTCGCGCCGGCGAGCGCCTGCAGGGAAGCGCCGTAATCCGTCACACTGAAGCCGGAGATCGAAGCGCTGCTCGCGGTATTCGACGGGGCAGTGGTATTG
>CAVCBG010000377.1:0-2464 GCA_963600285.1 Anaerovoracaceae bacterium | reverse complement strand
GGAGGAGCCTTTCTCTTAGATTGCTTTCCCGGTCGGGCGCCGGAGGTTGGTGTCGCTGAATGTGTTGAAGCAATAATAATAATCAAAGCATTGAATCCCCTTTCCGCCGTTCCGGTTTTTGAGGATCTCGAGCTCCATGGAGGCCGTCTTCGTCGCTTCGTTGAAGTCGGTCTTATTCAATCCCATCACGATGTCGGAGGAGTATTCAATCGCGCCGGACTCCTTGAAGCTCTCCAGCTTGACGCGCTTCGACTTCGGCCCTTCGTCTTTCGCCTGCTGTGTGGTGTAGGTCATTCGATTGAGGGAGCTAATCACGATCACCGGCGTGTTGTAATCCCGGCTGATCTGCTTCAATGACATAATGTTCCGGTCGATGATCTGCTTGTCGCTCATGCTGTGCTTGATCGTCTTCGGCTGTTGGAGGAGTTGGAGATAATCCACCATCACCACGGGAGAGGCGAGCTTCTGCTGTACATGGTCTTCCAGGATGTCGCGGATCTTGTCGGTGTCCATATCTCCCATAGCTTCGCGAATGTAGAGGTTTGGAGCCTGCTCCTTGAAGAATTGTTCCTTCGCCTTTTCCAGCGTCTCACGCTGACGCGGGCGGAGCCGGCTGTCCTCCTGCATGGACTTCATGATCTCCGGGACGGTGACGGCGTTCTCCTTGTCGAGCTTGTAGGTGAGCGCGGATATTGACCGGCTTATTAATTCGTGCTTGCTCATTTCCATGGAGATAATAAGCGCGTCGTCTCCCCGGCGGGCAATGGAGTTCATGATCTGCAGGACGAAGGTCGTTTTCCCGAGGCCGGTCTCCGCTCCGACTGTAATCAGCGAGGCGTAAAATCCGCCGTCTAAAAGCTGATCGAGATAGGGGAAGCCGGTGCGGGTTCGGGGCGGAGCGAATTCCAGCGCGTCGAGGTAGCTGTCTTTCATTGCCAGGGCGGAGTATTTCTCCACCGGTTCGCTGGCCGGCGCTTCGTCCTTCTGTGGTGCCTCCGCTTCAATCTCCGGGCGGTCGAGGTCCGCCGGGATGTATGTATTATCCCGGTCTCTATCGCGGGCGACGGCGTCGAGGGTGATCTCCCCGTAAGTCTTCGCGCCTCTCTTTTCGTCCCACTTCGGGCGGATTAGATTAGAGCTCCGGAGGAAGCTGTCCGTCTGATCGCGATTGTGGCCGTTGTATCGGTCCACAATCCTGCATAAGGCATAATCCATTTTCGAGAAGTCAAAGCCTCCGTACTCCGACTTCGTGAAATGATCGAGCGCGTCCTCCATTGCCCGGCCGGCTTCGTCTTCGTCGGTGAAGCCTTGATAATCTATAAGCGCTTCGCGGGTCCGCCGGCCTTCGCTGAAATAGAATAGCGATAGAAATGTGACTCCGTCCTTCGAGGTCGCGCATTTGTCAAAGGTCTCTTGATATGGGAGGGTGAAGGCCGGTGCAGGATCGGGCGCCGGCTGATCGTTCCGGGAGGTCGTTCCCACAATGGAGAGAGAGGGCGCGGGATTGTAGTCCATGCGTTCCCGGAGGAGCCGGAGCGCTTCGTCCTGCTTGTCGCGGATCGGCTTCGCGCTGATCGGGTTCCCGGTCATGGTGATGTATCGCGCGTTTGAGTAGAGCTCTATCCCGTTCTTCTTCTTCGGGCGCTCCTCCGAGAGGTCCGCTCTAAACCATACATGAAGGCCATGACGCTGTGAGCGCTCGATGTAGGTGTCCGCGAATGGTTGGAGGATCTCTTTCGCCTTTTCGGTGAGCGTTCCGTCTTCGTTGAAGACTTCTTCGTCCAGGTCAATGCAGGCCAGGCCGGAGTGATTGCCGGCCTTCTTACTCCCTATTTGGAATCCGAGGCCGGTCCGGCTGTCAATGTTCTTGACGGCGTTATCGAAGGTGTCCCAGGTCTTCGGATCGGAGGAGGAAGCTCCGGCCGGCCGTCGATCGCCGGAGAGCGTCGCCGGGATGTAGGGTACCTTCGTGAGCTTGTATTCTCCGTCCTTGTCGCGGGTGTATTCCCAGCGCCAATTAACCCAATGGTCGAGGGCTTTCATGTCCGCCGGGATGTTGTCAATGTCTGTTACAATGAGAGGGTACATTATCGCGTTCCTTTCTTCATGTGGGTTTGGATTGTCAAAGCCTGGTAGCTGATTGATCCCACATTGATGATTAGAGAATAGCATATTTGTCGGGATAGGGGAAGCGCCTTTCAAAAGGGCGCTTTCCCGCTTTAAGTATTTAAAAGATTTAAGCACCGATTTTACGAGTAAAAACGGAAAATTTTCCCCCCGGAACGGAAAATTTTCCCCCCGGAACGGAAAATTTTCCCCCCGGATTTTCCGCTATTTTGTCCGCTGTTTGTCGATGATCTTCAAGTGAGGTTCTTCGAGCGCGATATAAATAGCTTCCTCGTTTGTGGTGTAATCGAGGAGGAGCTCCCCGGCCTGCTTCCAGGCGTCGAGCATAGCGAGCGCT
>CAVCBG010000376.1:0-2500 GCA_963600285.1 Anaerovoracaceae bacterium | reverse complement strand
AATATACGCTTGGACGTTCGGATGGACGAACCTGACGGAGATTGTGATTCCGGAAGGGGTGACATCGATCGGCGATTACGCGTTTTATGGATGTAAAAACCTGACGAGCGTCACGCTGCCGAGCACGCTCACATCCATCGGCAAAGTCGCTTTCGGGAACACCGGATTGACGGAGATTGAAATCCCGGAAGGCGTGACATCCATCGGCAAATCCACGTTTTGTGATTGCAAAAACCTGACGAGCGTCAAGCTTCCAAGTACTCTCACGTCAATCGGCAGCTACGCTTTTGATGGCACTGCCCTGACGTCCGTCATCGTCGTCCCCGGCTCCTACGCGGACACTTGGGCGAAGGAGAACGGTCTGGAATGCGTATACCCGGGTCCGGAATTCAATCCCGAGGATTTGCGTTACAAGCTGCTCAACGAAACCGACATCGAGATCACCGGCTACGACGGCGAAGCGGCCGACGTGATCATCCCGGAGACGATCGACGGATACACGGTCGTCAGCATCGGGGAAGAGGCGTTCCGTGACAACAAGACCATCGAGTCAATCCAATTCGCCGACACCATTACGCGAATCGAGGACCAGGCCTTCGACGGCTGCGATAACCTGTCCTCCGTCACGCTGCCGGCGAACCTGCGGACCATCGAAGCCCACGCCTTCCGGCAAAATCCGAACCTGACCTCGATCACCTTCCCGGAGACACTGACGTCGATCGAGGCTTACGCCTTCAGCGAAACCGGGCTGACGGAGATTGTGATTCCGGAAGGGGTGACATCGATCGGCAGTCGCGCGTTTTCCGGCTGCGCGAACCTGACGAGCGTCACGCTGCCGAGCAGCCTCACATCCATCGGCAGTCGCACGTTTTCCGGCTGCGCGAACCTGACGAGCGTCTCACTCCCGAACAGCCTCACAGCTGTTGGAGCGAATCCTTTCGAAGACTGCCCGAATCTTGAAACCATTGAAGTCTCCGCGGATCATCCGGTCTTCGAGGTGGTTGACGGCGTCCTGATTAATAAAGATGAGCACTCGTTGATCGCTTATCCCGCCGGTCTCACCGCGGCATCTTATACCGTTCCGGAAGGGGTGACAACAATCGGCTACGACGCTTTCTCCGGGTGTGAAAACCTGACGAGCGTATCCCTGCCGGACAGCCTCACGACCATACTCGGCAATCCTTTCAAAGAGACCGCGAACCTTGAAACCTTCGAACTCTCCGCGGACCATCCGGTCTTCGAAGTGGTTGACGGCGCCCTCATCAATAAGGATGAACACCGGCTGATCGATTACCCCACCGGTCTCGCCGCTGCCTCCTATACCGTTCCGGAAGGGGTGACATCGATCGACAGTTGCGCGTTTTATGGAAGCAAAAACCTGACGAGCATATCCCTGCCGAGCACGCTTACGTCAATCGGCTACACCGCGTTTTGTGACACCGGGCTGCAATCGATCGAGATTCCCGAAGGCGTGACAAAAATCGACATTTGGACGTTCGCTAGGACGAACCTGACGGAGATTGTGATTCCGGAAGGGGTGACATCGATCGGTGATTTCGCGTTTTGTGAATGCAAAAACCTGACGAGCGTATCCCTGCCGGAAGGCCTCACGATGATTGAGGATGGGGTATTCGAAGAGACGAACCTGACGGAGATTGTGATTCCGGAAGGGGTGACATCGATCGGCTATTGGGCTTTCTATAACACCGGGCTGCAATCGATCGAGATTCCCGAAGGCGTGACAAAAATCTACAATTACGCGTTTTACGGATGCGAGGACCTGACGAGCGTCTCCCTGCCGAGCACTCTCGAGACGATTGAGTATGGAGCTTTCAGAGGCACCGGATTGACGGAGATCGTGATTCCGGAAGGTGTGACAACGATCGGTGATTACGCGTTTTATGGATGCGATAACCTGTCGAGTGCCACACTCCCCGAAAGCCTCACCGCCATCGGCAAGGAAGCTTTCAACGGCACAGCCCTGAAGAGCGTCAACGTCGTCCCCGGCTCCTTCGCCGAATCGTGGGCGAAGGAAAAAGGATTGACTTGCGTCTATCCGTAAATTGACACCGACATCGCCATCCCGGAATCACCGGACGGCCATCCGGTGACCGCGATAGCGGGGGATGAAGTGACCTGAAGACCCGCTCCCCTTCGCGGAGCGTTAAGTCTGCGGCAGCAATGAGCGTTCAACATTCGAAGACCAGCCCCAAGTATGTTATCCGGTCTCCGGTCTCCGGTCTCTAAACAAAAAAGCCCGATAGGGAAGCGAACTTCCGCTATCGGGCTCGTCTATTGACTACTGACTATTGACTATTGACTCTTTCCTACTGACTATTGACTGCATATCATATGAGTATGTTCCTTATTGGGACGAATTTAATCATCCCCGAAAAATGACGAAACTTAGGATTGACAGTTACATGCTCGCAGGGTACATTTAAATCACGATAACCATTCAGCAATAAAGATGGTGACGTGACCGCGGATCGCGGTCCGG
>CAVCBG010000375.1:0-2502 GCA_963600285.1 Anaerovoracaceae bacterium | reverse complement strand
GCCAAAGCCGGCGGCAAGTCCGCCACCGCCCGCGTGAGCGTGGCAGGTACGCTCGTGAGCGGCGTGACGATTGAATGGAAGAGCGGCATTGAACCGGATGAAGAGACCAAAATCGTTACCCTCGCGAACAGCCAGGTTGTGACGCTGAAGGCTGTGATTGCGAATGACGCCGACAACAATAATGTCAAATGGTCGGTCGTCTCCTGCGAAGCCGGGCAGCCCAATGCTGATAATCAGGAACAGCTCGCGCAATGCACGAAGTCCTCTTACGCGACCGTCTCCAACGGCAAAGTTACCGCCCGCAAGACAACTTCGGTGGTGAACCTGTACGTGATCGCGGAAGCCGCCGACGGTTCCGGCAAGTTCGGCGTTTATCCGATCACGATCAACCCGGCCGGCAGCAAGGTCTCCCTCTACTACTGCCCGCGTGAAACCGACAGCACCGATTCCGATACTGCGACGTCCGCTCAATGCACTGCAGCTAACGGAACCAATGTTACCAACAAGACGATCAAGGAGAACATTGAGCTGAACACTGCCAACGGTAAGACCATTCAGCTCTTCGGCATCGTCACTCCGTCCGACGCGAGCCAGGAATTGACTTGGAAGTCAAACAACACGAAGATCGCGGGCGTCGATGCCAACGGCCTCGTCACCTTCTATAACTCCGGCACGGTCACCATCACCGCCACCACCAAGGACGGTTCCAACCGCTCTGCCAAGGTGACGATCACCGGTAAGATCCTTGTCAAAACGATTACCATCACCGGATCGGAATCCGTTGCCGCGGGCAAGACCATCCAGCTCAAGGCAGTGGTGGAGCCGAATAACGCCACCACCCAGAAATTGACCTGGAAGTCTTCCAATACCTCGATCGCTACCGTCAACTCCTCCGGTAAGGTCACCGGCGGCAAGAACATCCGTGTCGCGACCCCGGTCACCATCACCGCCACCGCTACCGATGTCGACGAACGCCATCAGACCCCGGCGCAGGGTGAGTACACGGTCATCGTTTACCCGGCCGTTACCGAGGTTCATATCACCGACTCGACCGGTGAAGAGTTGAACAACACGACCATCGGTCTGGATTTGACCAATGTTGGGTATATTGGGAAAGGCGGTGATCAATATCAGCTGTCTTCCTACACGCTCCCCGATGCCGCTTCCTCGGAAGTCACCTGGAAGAGCTCCAATACGAATGTCGCCAAGGTCGACGAGGAAGGTCTCGTGACCGCGGTTACGAACGGCTCCTGTGTGATCTACTGCACCGCCGCTGACGGCTCCGGCAAGTCCGCGAAGGTCAACATCAATGTTAACAAGCTGATTAGTTCTATTGAGATTGAAAATCCGCCGGCAGACGAAGTTGACGATACTTCTGATTATTACGGTCTCCGCGCGGGCTTGTCCCAGACGGTGTACGCCAACATTGGGCCTTACGCGCCGAAGAACGCGAATCTGACTTGGGTATCCGAAGACACCTCTATTGTGACGGTTTCCGGCGCGAAGTCGTACAATGAAAAAGACGGAATTAACACCATCGGTCAGGTCACGATCAAAGCCGCCTCGAACGTTTCCACGAAGCTGGACAGCGAAAATAAAGCCTGCACGATGATTTACGCCAAGGCGAACGATGGCTCGGGTATTGTTTCCGAGAAGGTTCAGGTCTGCGTCTACCCGGCTGCCGGCTCCGTCAATATCTTTGCCGAAGACGGATCCGATCTTACCAATAAGACCATTGAACTGGAAGAAAACGGCGCTTCTGTGACTATTATCGCCCGCGCATTTCCGGACGGCGCGAACCAGGAGAATTTCACTTTCTCGGCTAGCAACCAGTATGTGTCGGTTTCCGATCAGACAACTTGTACGCTTGACGATGGAACTTATCCGTGCGTTGTATTGTCCGCTGTAAAGAAGGGCGGGAAGGGCATCAAGATTTACGCCACGACGGGCGATGGTACCAAAAAGTCCGCGTCTGTCAAGATCAACACGATTGAGAGCACCGATACCGCCTCCGCGCTCGCGTTCACGGGCATTTCCAACCTGTCCTCCGCCGCGTCCGTGATGGCCGTCTCCGAAGACGCCGTAATGGCCTCCTCGCTGGAGCTTGACGACGCCGCGATGGCCGATTCCGTAATGGCGCTTGACGCCGCCGCCGATACCGCGGTTGTCACCGATCCGTATTCCCTGAGCGCCGGCACGGTTGCCCAGCTGTACTTCGAGATCTCCCCGGTCGAAGCCGCCGAGAACGAAGTCCGCTGCTACAGCAGCAACACGGACCTTGTCACGGTTGTCGACGAGAAGGAATGCGTCATCCAGGTCGCGGATGAAGTTGCCGAAACCACGACGGTAACCATCACCGGTATCGTCCAGGACGGCAGCAACATTGCCGGCACGCAGGAGCTCACACTCCTTGCGAGCGCCCCGGCGGTTGTTGATGAACCGACCGAGGAAGCCACCGTTGATCCGGAAGCCACCGTTACCGAAGAAGCGACCGTTGATCCG
>CAVCBG010000374.1:0-2693 GCA_963600285.1 Anaerovoracaceae bacterium | reverse complement strand
CGGTCCAGTCGGTTTCTTCCGGAACGTCGGCGAGCTTGGCGCTCTCGATCGTCACATTCGTGCCCATGGTCACTTCGACCTTGTTATCCGCGGTATCATCCGCAGGTGTGGGCTCTTCGGTAACGGTCGCTTCCGGATCAATGGTTGCTTCTTCGGTAGCGGTGGCTTCCGGATCGACGGTCGGTTCTTCGGTCGGTTCATCAACAACCGCCGGGAGGATCGCCTTCGCGGCGATGTCGAACGTCGCGCTCTTGGCGCTGCCGTCCATGGCAAGCAGGGTGATGGTGACATTCGCGTCGGCGGCGAGGTTCTCGTTGATGGTCACAACGCCGTTTTCGTCAACCGTGGCAACGCTTTCGTTGGAGGTGAACCACTGAACTTTGGTATCCGCGACGGATTCCGGAAGCAGCTCGTAGATCATCTGCGCGGACATGCCGGCGTACAAGACGTTCTCGGCGTCATCAAGTTCCATCGCGCTGTAATCAATGCTGTTCTCGGCCGCGTCGTTGGCGGATTCGAGAGACATCTCCGCGGTGTCAAGCTCATCCAGACCGGTCGCCATCACGGCATTCGCGCCGGAAAGCGCCTGCAGGGCCGAACCGTAGCTCGTCACGCTGAAGCCGGAAATCGAAGCTTCATCAACCTTCGGCTCGACAGGCTTAACATAAATCTTGGCTTTTGCACCGGTGCCGTCGTTCGTCTTGACTGTGATGGTGGCGTTCTTTCCCGTGTTGATGGCGTTCAAATTAATCGATTCGTAGGTGATTTTGTCACCATCGAATGTATATTCGCCCTCATCGGAAACCGTTACATAACCGGTCCGATTGGAACTGAAGGAGAAGTCCTGCTTCGCGCCTGCCGGATAGGCACGGCCGATGATGGTCACAGGTTCGCCGATCTCAACTTCAATAGTCTGACCGGTAATATCGGTTCCCTTATCATTCAAAATCTTGACGGAGCCGGCAGCCGGGTAGACGCAGACAGAAACCGGGTCGGACACAATTCCGGAGCCGTCGGTCGCGGAGGCGTAGACAGTCGTGCAGGCTTCGTACGTCAGCTTCTGAGCGGTAACGGTAACGGTCGCGGTAGTGCCTTTCACCTTCGCGTTGGAGACCTTCACAATGGAAGTGTCATTGGACGCCCAGTTCAGCTTCGCGTTTCCCGGAACAGGGCTCTCGGGCTTGATGTAAGCAGTCAGCGTCGTTTTATTTCCGGCGCGGATATAGTAAGCGTCAGAGGTGGCACCGTCGGCATCGGTCGGTTCCGTAATCTTAATCTCGTTCACCAGCGTGTTGATATAGATCGTGGTCGTGGCTTTCTTGCCGGAGCCGTCCGCCGCGGTACAAGTGATCGTGACTTTGCCGTTCTTGATCGCGGTAACCTTACCGGTTTTTTTATCGACGGTCGCGTATTTCGTGTTGGAGCTCTTCCAAGTGACTTCGTTGGAAGCGCCGTCAGGCGAGGTAATGGCACTCAGCTGATAGGTTTTTTTGTCCTCATCACCCGCGTCCATACCGATGGTCTTGCCGTTCTTGGATAAGGAATCCTCACCGATGATGGTGACACCGGTCACGGCCGGGTAAACGGTGATAGCGTATTCACCCTGCGCCGGGGTCTGATGGCGTTCGTCAACATCGGTCGCGGTGGCGTAGATGGTAACCGGGGTCGCGACACGGACGTTGGAGCCGCCGGTGACCTTACCGGAGGAATTGACGGAAGCGATCGACGGGTTGGAGGACTTCCAGGTCACTTTCTGGGTGGTAGCGTTGCTCGGCTTCACCGTAGCGGTGAGCTTGATGCTCTTGCCGGCGGCGACGGACTTCGAACCGGAGATGATAATATCTTCGACAACGATCTTACCGGTGATCGTCACCTTGGCGCTTTGCTTGGTGCCGTCCTTGGTGGTGGCGGTGATGGTGGTGGTACCGGAGTTAAGGAAGGTAACCAGGCCGTTCGCGTCAACGGTCGCGATCTTCGGCTTGCTGGATGTCCAAGTCAGATCCGGGAAGGCGGTATTGGGATTGACCTCGCCCGTGAGCTGGATCGTCTTGCCGTCGCCGGTGTTCAGGTCAATGATCTCGGTGATCGTCTTGTTGGTGACATTGGTTTTCTCGGCGGTTTCACCATCTTCCGTTACACGCGGGGTGTAGTAAATGGAGACTCTGTTCGCGACCGGGATCACCCGGAATTCGTAAGCGTCAAAACAACCGGAGCCGTCAGCGGCTTCCGCGATAACATACAGGGTCTTCGGCTCGGATACCTTGCGCGCGGTAACTTTGCCGCTTGAGACGGTCGCGTAAGAGGACTTGCTGCAGGTCGAAGGCTTAGTCACATCGGCGGTTACCGCGGAGCAGTCGATAATCGACCAATTGACCTTGCGGTTGTCGGCTTGGTTGTCGGCTTCATTGGGGGACACGACTGCCTTGAAGGTCGAGGACTTCCCGTTCGCGAGGGAGAGAACGGTATTGCCTTCACTATCCGTCGTTGCAGCGACGCCGCCGATCCATTCAATCTCCACGCCGGTCGCGAGCGTACCGACCACGTTCACCTTCGCGGTGGCGGACTTGCCGCCGGCGGTCGCGGTCACGGTGACGGTGCCTTTCGCGAGACCGTTAACGGTACCGGCGGCATCGACTTTCGCGGTGTTCTTGGAGCTGACCTTCCAGGTCACGGTCTGATCCGCGTCTTCCGGG
>CAVCBG010000373.1:0-3641 GCA_963600285.1 Anaerovoracaceae bacterium | reverse complement strand
AAGGGCCCGTCGCCGAGGCAATCTCGAGCGGCGGGCTCTAGCGCGTTCTGCCCGCCTTGCGTTTCGCCGGCGGCATCCACTGGTGGTAGAGAGACCGCCATATTTCTGCTATGGGTTTCTGGCGAGGCTTCGTCATCTCCGGTGTCGCGGGCTTTCCGTGGTTTACGGGAAATCACCAACTTCTGCTATGGGTTTCTGGCGAGGTCTATGGGATTCTGGCGAAAAACGGTTACTATAGCGTTTCTACGTTCTCATCGAATCCCTGAAAAGCTATCAGGAAGTTGAAAGCGTTCCTCATAATTAATGTGCACGGTAAGCAGGTAGAAGAGATAGGAGCTGCCATGCAGAAGGAAGGTAACGGCCTTTCGTTTTTGCGCGGATCGATCGCCTACGGGGCGTTCGCTAAGTTCGCGGTCATGTTCGTCGCGCTTGTCGCGATGATTGCGACCTCCCTTGCGCTGACGGTCGGTACGGCCGCGGCTGTTGAGGAGTCCGCCTCCGAGGGTGGCGTCGAGGAGGGTATCGAGCCCGCCAACATCGAAGGTGGCGGCGCGAATCTGAACGGCTTCCTCGACGATGAGCGGCTCGGTATCGTCTTCGAGTACAACACGAGCCTCGACGACGATCAGCCCGCGACCGCGAGGAACGCCGTCAAGTTCGTCGTCGATGTGATTGATCAGGACGGCAACGAGGTCGACCTACCCGAGGACAGCATCGTGCCCGAGAAGATTTCTCTGGAGCAGCAGCAGAGCGGCGTCGACGCCGTGGTGTCCAGGATCACGATTCCTGGCGCCACCTATGAAAAGTCGTACTTCTGGTGGGAAGGCACCTATAAGGGCAACAAGAGAGCAGTCAGCACGTTTCTCAACGTGATGTACAAGTCCAGTTATTCCAGTTATAACAGCTTCCTTGCCTTTAATTCCCCCGATGCGACCGGCGATGACTACCCCCGCTATCCGGGCTACTTCGCGTACAACCCCACGGGCACGCTCCACATTGTGTACCGCATGAATGTCACCCCCGAGCTCTCCGTCACCGACTACTACGGCTCGTATGACGGCCAAGCGCACACTGGCACCGTCGAAGTTTCCGCGGGTGTCGCCGAGTACAGCACCGACGGCGTGAACTGGGACACCACCGCCCCCACCATCTGCGACGCGGGTAGCGCGACCTACTCCGTCCGCGCGAACTACGGCGGCGTGTACTCCGATGTCCAGACCCTCACGCTTACTGTCGTTCCGCGCAACGTGACCGTGAACATCCAAGGCAAAAGCGAAACATATACCTATGACGGTAAAAAGCACACCGTAAATGGTTATGAGGTCACCTCCTATGAGGTTAAGGCGGAAGAAGGCGAAGATCCGGCATCAATACCTGACTTCGACACCGACGATGTGACGCTTGCGGAAGGCGTTACGGCCGAGGTCTCGGGCACCGACGCCAAGACCTACAATATGGGTCTGAAGACCGCGAGCTTCGCATGCGACAATACCAACTTCAATGTGAAGTTCAACGTGACGGACGGCTGCCTCACCATCAACAAGCGCCCCGTGACCTTCACGGGCGAGTCGAATACCGTGACCTACAATCGCCAGGAGCAGTCCATCACCGGTATCAGCGCGGATAACCTCGTTGAGGGCCATAGCTGGAGCGGCCTCACCTATTGCGCCAAGGGCACGAACGCGGACAGCTACGCGGGTTCATTCACAGGCAATCTCATAATTATTAGTGGCACGGTGAACGTGACGGACAACTACGAGGTCACCCTGACCCCCGGCGCGCTCACCATCTGCCCCGTGACCGCCAAGGTGACGGTGACCATCAAGGGCAACTCCGCGACCCATGACTACGACGGCAAGGAACATTCGGTCGAGGGTTACACGGCCGAATCCAGCAACCCGCTGTTCACCGAGTCCGACTGGTACTTCGACGGCGAGGCTCTCGCCTCCGGCACCGAGGTGGGGACGTATGCCATGGGACTCTCGGCCGATCAGTTCTCCGTCTCGAGCAAGAACTTCGCGGACGTGACCTTCGACGTGACCGACGGCGAGCTCGAGATTGTGGCAGCCGACGATGACGACGCCGACGATGATGATGCCGACAAGGACGGCTCAAGCAAGAAGCATGCCGAGAAGGACGATGACTCCGCCGAGGATGAAGCCTCCGATGGCACGCCCAAGACCGGCGACGCCACCAACGCCCTGCTGCCTGCGGCCCTGATGGCGGGCGCTGCGGCGGCAGCCATGGCGGCGCGTACCCGCAGGCGCGAGAACTAATTCGCGCCGACTAGGCACCAAGGAAAGGAACGGCCGCCCGGCACCCCGGGAGACCGCATAGCGTGAAACGAAGGGCCCGTCGCCGAGGCAATCTCGAGCGGCGGGCTCTTGCGCGTTCTGCCCGCGTCACGTCTCATCGTCTGCCATCGACCCCGCAAGGCCTAAGCCGCAGGCGATCGGGCGCGTAGACGTCCCAAAGCCGGAATGAACCCATGCCGGGTTCCGGAACTTCCGGGGCCCGCCTTTGCGTTGCGTCCTGGATCGATGTGCCGGGACGCCAATCTGGGCGCTGATTACTTTTGAAGCCCTCGTATTCCCTTCCATCCTGTTGAACGGGCGTTTCTCTGATATAGTTTCTCTACTTAGATGGTTTCCTGAATTATTGAGGCATAGGCCTTCGAGAGAAGGGGCTGGGGGACAACACCATGAAGAAGATTTGCACCAAAACCTTTGCATGGGTTATCGCGCTGATGGCGCTCTGCTTCGTCCTGCCGATGGGCGCGCTCGCGCTAGACGGCGACGGTCAGGGCGGCTCCGCTGCGAATGAGGGCACCGAGGTTACGAAGAGCCTTTCGATTGTCAAGAAGAGCACGGAGGATGAGGCGTACGGGCAAGGCCAGGTAATTAGGTACAGCATCATCGTAAAGAACACCGGTAACCAGACCCTCACCGGCATCGTCATCACCGATTCCAACGCTTCGGCGGTTATCGGCGAAGGCACCGACTACACCGTTGAGAACAACACCGCGAAGATCGCCTCCCTCGAGCCCGACGCGACCGTGACCGTGAACGCCTCCTACACCGTGACCTGTGATGACATCAAGGCCGGCAAGGTCGACAACACCGTCACCGCGACGCTCAACGAGGATGCGACGATCAACATCATGCCTGCCACCGATAAGGTGGTAGATCTCGACACCTCGCTCTCGGTCATGACGCTCTCCGACGCGACCGCCTCCGTGGGTCTTGGCCAGATGATCACCTACACCATCGCAGTCGTGAACGATGGCAATGTGCCTTACACCAACGTGGAGGTCGTGGACGAGCTCGCCAAATTCACGACCACCATCGACACCCTGGCTGTCAGCCATTCGAGGGTCTTCACTGTTACGTATGTCGTGTCGAGCGATGACATGGACAGGGGCAGGGTCGTGAACACCGTCACCGCCAAGGCTGACAGCATCAAGGATCCGAAGTCCGGGGAGGACAAGACGCCTGAAGGCTCTGACGAAGCCAAAGATTTTACCGATATCCCCGTTGCCAACCTCGCGGTGGAAAAGACCATTACCAACGCGAAGACCGACGGCGCTCCGTTCAAACTCGGCGAGACCATCAACTACTCCATCACTGTGCAGAACAACGGCA
>CAVCBG010000372.1:0-4250 GCA_963600285.1 Anaerovoracaceae bacterium | reverse complement strand
CCTGCTGGTGATCGCGATGCTGATCCCGACCGCAACCGCGGGCGCGGTCAACGCGTCGAGGGTCTACCTGTATACGGAAAATCCCTCAACCGCGACCGGGACACTTAAAAATGTCAACGGTCAGACTTTCGCGTACACCACGGATAACACCAACGGCGTCACCTTGTACGTCGACCTCTACACCTCTGTGGCAAACGCGGAGATTACCGAAGGATTCACATGCACAAGCTCCAAGCCCTCGGTCGCTGCCTGCAGCCCCGCGAGCGGCAGTGATGGCGATTCGATCACCATTACTCCGGGCGATACTGCCGGCACGACGACCATCAAGGTGATGGGCGCGAAGAGCAAAAAATACGCCACCGTCACCGTCAAAGTCGGCGCGGTTGCGACGAAAGTTGACCTCAGCCTTCCGAAAGTCGACGGCACTGAAGTAAGCGAAATCACCGCCGGCAGCTCCCTCCAGCTCAACTGGGTCGTCACCTACGGGAGCGGCGACAGCGCGACTTATGCGAACAACAAAAACGCGACCTTCACCGTATACGATAAGGGCACGACTACTGTCAACAAGAACGTTTCCGTCACCAGCCGCGGTAAGGTGAGCGCCAATACCTCCTTCACCGCGACAACGGAAGTAACCATCGAAGCCTGTTCCTCCGACTACGCCCGCGAATCCGACGGCTTGAAGCGCGTTTGCGGCAGCGTTGACTTGACGATCAAACCGCGTGTCTCGTCAATCGATGTCTGCACCGTCGATGGCAGCACGGCCGCTGCCGACTGCCCGGCGCAGCTCTCCTTTGACCTTGCGGACACGACCACCGATAAGACGAAGCAGCTGTATGCCCCGTTGGGCCCGGATGACGCGAAGGACGCGGAAGTGAAATGGAAGTCCTCCAACAAGAATGTCGCGACGGTTGACGAAAACAGCGGTCTTGTGACCATCACCGCCACGAAGGCCGGCTCCGCCACCATCACTGCCACCGCGCAGGATGGTTCCCGCAAGTCTGCCACCATCAAGATTACCGTCGGCTATCTGGTTCAGAAGATTGAGCTTACACCTTCCGATAGCAATTTTAAATACTCACTGACTTCCGGAAAGACTGCAAAGTTTATCGCGACTATTGTCGAACCGGACAAATCCAAAGTTACTAACAAACAGATTAATTGGAAGGCTATTGATATCGATTGTGATGATCGTTGGTCAAAACCATGGACTTGCCCGGCTTCCAAGTACGCTACTGTTTCCTCCGGCACCGTCCGCGCGAAGACGGTCGAAAAAGAAACAATGATTTGGGTTGTAGCCTACTCGGCTGACGGGAATGCCTACGATAAAAAGGTTGTTACAATTGTCCCGTCTGTCAGCAAGATTAAGCTCTATACGGATTTTGACGGATCGGGCAGCACCGAAGTCGTATCCTCCAAGATTTACGCCATTGAGAAATCCGACTCGGGGTCGAGCGGTGCCAAAACGATCACCTTCACAGCTGAAGTCTATCCCGAAGACGCGGATCAGACTGTGACTTGGACTGTCAGTCCTAAGACCGGTCTCAACCTTGCTGTAGATGAAAGTAACAGCAAATCCTGCACCGTCACCGGTTCGAAGACGGGTACCTACACCGTGACCGCCAAAGCCGGCGGCAAGTCCGCCACCGCCCGCGTGAGCGTGGCAGGTACGCTCGCGCAAGGCTTGTCCGTTTATCGGATCAGCGGCATTGAGCCTGATAAGGACAATACGCTTTACCTCGCCAACGGGCAGAAGGTGAAGCTGGGCGTTACCTTTACCAATTCGCCCGACAACAAAAAAGTCAATTGGTCTGTTGTCACCTGCGATAACGCTCCCACCACCGCGACCGCGCTCGCGGCATGCAAGAAGTCCTCTTACGCGACTGTCTCCAACGGCACTGTTACCGCCCGCAAGACGACCGCGAAGACGGAGCTGTACGTGATCGCGGAAGCTGCCGATGGCGGCGGCGCGTTCGGATATTATCCGATCACGATCAACCCGGCCGGCAACAAGGTCTCCATCTATTACTGCCCGCGTGTAAGCAGCGACAGTGACAGCAGCGAAACCACGGTTGACGCTCAATGCACTTCCGATAACGGAACCAACGTCACCAACAAGACGATCAAAGAAATCATCGATCTGAACAGCGGCACCGGCAAGTCCATCCAGCTCGTCGGCCTCGTCTCTCCGGATGAAGCGAACCAGGGACTGTCTTGGAAGTCCAACAACACGAAGATCGCGAATGTTGACGCCGACGGCTTGGTCACCTTCTATAACTCCGGCTCGGTTACCATCACCGCCACCACCAAGGACGGCTCCAACCGCTCCGCCAAGGTGACGATCACGGGTAAGATCGTTGTCGAAAACATTATCATCACCGGTTCGCAGTCCGTCGCCGCGGGCAAGAGCATCCAGCTCAAGGCCCAAGTGGTGCCGAACAACGCCACCACGCAGAAAGTGACCTGGAAGTCCTCCAACACCTCAATCGCTACCGTCAACTCCTCCGGTAAGGTCACCGGCGGCAAGAACGTCCGCATCGCGACCCCGGTGACGATCTACGCCACCGCTACCGATGTCGACGAACGCCATCAGACCGCGGCGCAGACCGGTTACGATATCACCGTTTATCCTGCCGTGACCGGCGTCTACATTACCGGTATGGAAAACAATGAGGAATTGAACAAGACGACCCTTGGTTTGGATAGGAGTGTTGAGGGTACCGGGAAAGGCATGGATCACTATCAGCTCTCTTCCTACACGCTTCCCAATACCGCTTCCACGGATGTCACCTGGAAGAGCTCCAATACGAAGGTCGCCAAGGTCGATGATAAAGAAGGTCTCGTGACCGCGGTCGGGGACGGCACCTGCAAGATCACCTGCACCGCCGCTGACGGCTCCGGCAAGTCCGCCTATGTCAACATCAATGTCAACACGCTGGTTCGGGAGATAAATATCGATCTTACGAGAGTTGACGATGACGACACCGATGATTATTACGCGATCCGCGAGGGTAAGTCCCAGACGGTGTACGCCACCATCCTCCCGACAAAGCCGAAGAACGCGAAACTGACCTGGGTGTCCGATGATACCTCTATTGTGACGGTTTCCGGCGCGAAGTCATACACTTCCAAAGACGGGAACACCACCACCGGTCAGGTCACGGTCAAAGCCACTTCGAAGGTCTCCACGAAGCTGAATGAAGGCAATAAGGCCTGCACGACGATTTACGCCAAGGCGACCGACGGTTCGGGTATTGTTTCCGAAAAGGCCAAGGTCTGCGTCTACCCGGCTGCCGGCTCCGTCAAGATTTTGAATTCCGAGGATAAGGTCGATATCACCGGCGCTACCATTGAACTGGCTGAAGAAGATTCCATGACCATCATCGGTCGTGCTTATCCGGACGGCGCGAAACAGGGAGATTTCACTTTCTCGCCTTATGGCAACAAGTATGTGTCGTTGAGTGATGAGGATGTTTGTAATGTTGACGGCGTTGACTATGAATGCGTCACATTGACCGCTAATGTGCAGGGCAAGACGGTCACGATCACCGCTAAGACGAACGACGGCACGGGCAAGTCCGCGACCTTCAAGGTCAAGACGGTTGAGAAGACCGGGACCGCCGAGACTCTCGCGTTCACCGGCATCTCCAACCTGTCCTCCGCCGCGTCCGTGATGGCCGTCTCCGAAGACGCCGTTATGGCCTCCTCGCCGGAGCTTGATGACGCCGCGATGGCCGATTCCGTGATGGCGCTTGACGCCGCCGAAGATACCGCGGTCGTCACCGATCCGTACACCCTGACCGCCGGCACGGTTGCTCAGCTGTACTTTGAGGTCTCCCCGGTCGAAGCCGCCGAGAACGAAGTCCGCTGCTACAGCGATAACACGGAACTCGTGACCGTTGTTGACGACAAGGAATGCGTTATCCAGGTCGCGGATGAAGTCGCCGAAGACGCGAAGGTTACCATCAGCGGTATCGTCATGGACGGCAGCAATACGATCGGCACTCAGGAACTCACGATCCTCGCGAGCGTCCCGGCGGTTGTCGATGAGACCCCGACCGAGGAAGCCACCGTCGATCCTGAAGCCACGGAAACCGAAGAAGCGACCGTTGATCCTGAAGCGACCGTTACCGAAGAAGCCACGCCTGAGGCTGATACCGCCGATAACAAGGTCGAAGTGACCATGGGCGCGAACGTGACGATCGAGAGCGCCAAGCTCGCCGACGTTCCGGAAGAAACCGACTGGACCG
>CAVCBG010000371.1:0-2009 GCA_963600285.1 Anaerovoracaceae bacterium | reverse complement strand
TTTCCTTATCTTTTTCGAAGCAGTATAGTAAAATTGCGGGCAAGGACATCATTCAGCGCCATTGACCGGCAGTTCAATTCAGTCTTTCCGGAAATTTACGCCGTGGAAACTTTTCGCTGTAATGTTCCTAACAAGCAGCAATTACCCGAATGCCCGCCGTATATGATCGGAAAAGCCGCCGATTCTATTCTCGTTTTTCTCTTTAGATAAGGATTTGCCATGAAAAAGATTTCTTGTATCGCTGTTGCTCTTTTACTTCTCTTATTCGTATCTGCTGCATACGCGGAAAACCACGCGAACTCGGAATCGGAGTCCAATCCTTACGCAGCGACCATTGCCGCGCTGCAAACAAAAGTCATTGAATCCTCGTACACCGCTACGCCTACACCGGTGAGCGCTGCCGATGCCTACGTGGCAACGATCTCCGCGCTGCAAACACAAATCGCCGTCTCGGAATTCACACCGACGCCCACCCCGACGCCAACCCCGGAAAACAGCTATAAAGCGACCATTTCCGCCCTGCAGACACAGATCGCTGAGCCGGACACTTTGCAAAAGTCCGAAGACCAAGAGGCATCCCTGACGATTGATACGAATCATCTTACCGCCGGCGAGACCGTAACATTCGGGTACTATGAGCAGGATAATGACGCGTCTAACGGGGATGAGCCCATTGAATGGATCGTGGTCTCGGTTGACGATGACAAATGCCTGTTATTGTCAAAATACTTGTTAGAACCTATGGCGTATAACGACAGCGACAATGACGATGACTATGACGATGAGGACATTACGTGGCAGGACAGTTCATTGAGAAATTGGCTGAATAATGATTTCCTGTCAACCGCGTTTACCAAGACGGATCAAAGTCTTATTATTTCGTCGCAATTATCCAATACGGACAATTCGGAATATGAAACGGACGGCGGCGCCGACACGACGGATAAAATCTTCTTGCTGAGCTGGGATGAAATCCTTTTATACTTCACAAGCGTTGAAGAACTCAAATGTCAAATGACGGACGCCGCTCAGTACAAGTTGTTTGACATCTATTTGGATAGCGACTTAGCCACGAATCTGAACAGCCACGAAGATGTTTTCGACAAGCTTACGCAGTTTAACGAAGCAGAAGACGGAAAACTGTTTTGGTGGTGGTGGCTGCGTACCCCCGGTCGAGACAACAGTTGGGCGGCAATCGGTGAGGGTGATGGATATATTGACTTGGGCGGCGCAGTTGTAACCAGTACTCTGGGAACCGTTCGCCCGGCGCTTTGGCTGGATCTGAATGACCTTCAGTCCGGTTCCGAAACCCTTCCGTCTGCTTCCGTAAATGGAGCCGGTAAGCCGGAGAAAAACGGCTTTGCGGACGGGAAGAACAATCTTGTGCATATCGGAGCATTTACGTTCGAGATCCCCGATTATTGGGACGCGGTGGAAAATGACGGAAGTAAATATCTTGCTTACGCGGAAACGGGAGGCAAGGTGGCAATGCTTACGATGGTAGCCAGCTATGATGACGCGGATCCTGTTACGTTTGATATTCTGAAGAGAGAAACCGACAACGGGAAAATGGCCACGTCTATTTCAAGCGGTGTTGATGAAACAGGACCCGTGAGCGATAAGCTTATTGAAATCGCCGGAATCAGAGGATATATCTACAACACCACGTTCGTTCATAGCGGCGCACCCGGTAAAATGACAATGGTCTGTCTGCCCTCCGTATCGGATAACAAATGGATTTACATGACTCTTATGGAAACCGATAACACCGAATACTCTTATTCGGAGGATTTCCAGGAAATTATTTACTCGCTGAAATAAGCGTCCCGGCCTAATCAATCAGCAATTACGCGTAAACAGTCGGATACGCGGCGGTATTTGGCTGTAACCGAAGTAAATTTTCGTTATCGCCGACATTCATCAACGGATAACCGCGTTTTCCCAAAACGAACGCGGTTATCCGCTTTTTCTTGATATTGAACCGCGATCCTTTGCCTAAATCCGTAATT
>CAVCBG010000370.1:0-2009 GCA_963600285.1 Anaerovoracaceae bacterium | reverse complement strand
CATCCTGCTTATTTCGGCCCTGACCGCCCTGCTTGCAATCGGCAGCGCGGCCGCCGTTGAGCCCGCGAAGTTGACCGTCATGCTTTATCTGTGCGGTACCGACCTCGAGACCGACGGCGCCATGGCCTCCTACAACCTCAACGAAATCGGCCAGACCACGGCGAATTCCGACGTCAACCTCGTCATCGAGACCGGCGGCACCCTTGAATGGCACGGCGAAGAGGAAGATTACCCCTACGTCAACGTTCACATCGCCGCCGGCATCAACCAATATTGGCAGTACGGCGAGAACGGGTTCACCCTCGTTCAGGACCTCGACAAGGCATACGACATGACGGATCCGGCGACCCTTTCCGCCTTCATCAATTGGTCCGCCGCCAACTACCCCGCCGAGAAGTACGTCCTCATCCTCTGGGATCACGGCGGCGGCACCAACGGCGGCCTGTTTGTCGACCAGAACTTCCCCGAGAGCGCGTCCATGACCGTTCCGGAAGTCGGCACCGCCCTGAATGACGGCGGCGTTCACTTTGACACCGTCATCATCGACGCCTGCATGATGAGCAGCCTCGGCACCGCGATGGCCGTTCAGCCGTACGCCGACTACCTCGTCGCCTCGGAAGAGCTCGCGCCGGGGAACGGCTCCGCCTTCAAGGAATGGGTCCAATACTTCTACGACCGCCCGGATTACGAAGCCCCGCACTTCGGCCGCTACTTCTGCGACACGATGCAGCAGAAATACAACGAACTCGGCCTGACGCAGACAATGGACACCGCCACCTTCGCCATGATCGACCTGAGCAAGGTCCCCGCCGTGGCGGACGCCGCCCGCGCGTACCTGAAGGAGGTCACGGGCCTCTTGAGCAATGTGAACAACTACAGCGACTTCGCTTACTTCGTGAAGTACGTCGAGAGCTACGGCTTCACCGACTGCGATATGCACGACCTCGGCGACCTGGCGTACAAATCCAAGGGCTCCGGCATCTCGAATGAAGCGATTTACAACCTGACGGACGCCATCACCGACGCCGTCATCTCCTCCACGAAGGGCGTCGGCCGTTCGTATGGGCAGGGGCTGTCCTTCTTCTACATGCCGAACGCCACGAACGAGTACCTTGACCTGTACGCGGCGAACTGCACCATCCCCGAATACGTCGCCTTCCTCGACGCCATCAACCCGAATTGGACGGCGCCGGCATCCGTTTATGAGAAGACCGAGCGCCTTCCGGAAGTGGATCCGTCGCAGTACACGATTGAATACGAGCTCGAGCCCGTTGATGACGGCAGCCACCTGGCGCTGCACATTACCTCCGGCCAAGCCGCCGTCCTCTCCGTCGACTTCAGCATTCTCGGCCTGGATGAGGAGGACCTCACCGCCTACGTCCTCGGCACGGGTTACAATGTGGACGGAGACTTTGAGACGGGCGAGTTCGTGGAGCGCTTCGACGGCTCCTGGCCTGCCCTCGCCGGCATCTTCCTTGATATGGAGATCGCCGAGGAGAAGGAGACGAGCACCATTTACAACGTCCCCGTCGTCCTCTACTACTCCGAGGACGGAGAATATTACAAGCCGGCCGAGGAATCCATCGCGGCGAACGTCTTCCGCGGCCTGACCACGGATGAATACGAAGATGACGACCTGGTCTTCGACTATGATTACGAGGAAGAAGTCGTCCTCCGCGTGGGCAACAACCACGACGTCAACGACATGATCGCGATGGGCTACGACGAGGAATACGCCAGCCAGGGCTACGGCACGTTTGAGCTGTACGGCGTGTGGGACGGATATGATTCGAATACCGGCATCCGCAACCGCAACGTCAGCTCCATGGACAGCCTGGCGGGGATGTACCTGTCGGTCAAGCAGCCGGTGATCGACTTTACCGAGGGCGAGTACCTGGGGAACTACGTCAGCGACCCGATCTACATCGACGAGGACCTCAACGTCGAGGAATACTACCTCACCGACGGCACCTATCTCTTCACCTACCTCATCGACGATGTGTTCGGCA
>CAVCBG010000369.1:0-2019 GCA_963600285.1 Anaerovoracaceae bacterium | reverse complement strand
CTGCTGCCCGTTCGGAATCTGCTGCTGGCCCGGGATCTGCGCCTGGGCGCCGTTCGGCATTCCGTAATTCGGGTACGCCTGACCCGGCGTCGGCTGTCCCTGCATGGGCTGCTGGCCGTACTGCTGCGGCATGCCGCCGTACGGCTGATGATTATTCTGGTTATAGGGATTTCCCTGCGGCTGTTGATTCATAAAAAACCTCGTTCCGGTTGAATTTCGCGAATAACTATTCAACAATAGATAATCCGGGATGCTGACTGACACATATCATCCCAATATAGATTTTACCAACATTCCGCGGTTTCAACAGAGAATTACGGAAAAACAGGAACCGCCGAGTTTATTCCGTGATCGGCGGACAGTAATCCCCCGCGGTGACAGCCTCCAGACCGTAATAATACGCCGTGACGATATTGAATTCGTAAGTCGGGTCTTCGTCCAGGTCCGGGCGTACGCTGCCGGGAACATGCAGCGTGCAGGCTGTGACGGTTCCCGTGCCGGTCTCGGCTTTCAATTGCGCGTCACGGTATTCCCAGCCGAGGCGGTTGTTATCCAGCATCACGATGTTTTCACGGAAGAATCCGCCGAGGTGCAGACAGAGAATGACCGCGCAGACCGCGGGAACGACCGCGCCGCTCTCGATCTTCAGTTTGCTCCCGAGAATGAAGCAGCTGCCCATGACAACAAGGAAGACCCAGCTCAGCGGAATAGCTGCCACCCGCGCCGGAGCGTGCCCGATCGCGGCATTGATCCCCAACGCGCCGATTGCTGTCAGGATCAGCAGCGCCGAACTCCATGCCCACACTTTCGCGGACGCCTTCAGTCCCTTGAAGCGGGTGCCGAAGGTCAGCGACATCAGCCCGAAGAGCAGAAAATAATTCTTCTTGCTCAGCAGATAGCCCCATAAGGACGCGGCAGCAGCCGGCAGAGATTCGATGAGACGGACGATCGGGCTTTGATTCACCGCCGCGGCGGCCGCGCTGTCGGACTGCAGACTGACGGCATAGGACGCGGACCCGGAGAGGAGAAGCTCCGTGATCGTGCAGCCCCAGCTCCACAGCATGAAGAGGAGCAGGGCTTTATTCCATTTCCGTTCGCCGAAGATGCGGTTCAGAATGAGAATGCCGAGCCCGAAGGCGCAGACGGACGCCGTGCCGAGTTCCGACGCGCCGCAGGCACAGGTGATGACGAGCAGCGTCAATACGTATTTCGGCTTTCCGCGGATCGCGTCAAGATAGAGGACGAGGGTAAAAATTGCCAGCATGAGACTGACGCCGTAGACGAAAGTGCCGCTGCCCCACAGCCAGACTTCCCAGATATTCGGAGAGATAAAGAACAGCCCGACGGCAGTCATTGTGCCGAGGACGAATTTTGTCATTCGGTCTGTCTTAGCTCCGCAAAGGCCGAGCAGCCGATCCGTCAGCAAAGTACAGGCGATGCCGAGCAGAAGCAAATTGACGAACAGACTGACGCGAATGAAGGTCTGCGGGTCGAAGAAATTGTAAAAAGAACGGAGAAAGTAGCTGAAATAGCGGCCGTTGCTCGCCGTGAATTCGTAAACGAGGAAGCCGGGGAAGCCGTACTTTTGCGCGTCATGGATCTCCCAATAATCATCGCGGCGGATGGTCTGCTCAAAGCAGAGAACAGCGGTGAGAAGCACGAGAACGGCAAGACAGCCGATGATCAACGCCCGCCGGTTTTGCGCTCCGCCGGTCCGTTTCAGGATCAGATACAACAGTCCGCAGAGAATCGCGCCGACGAGGAAGAACGCCAGCGTCTGCGTTGACGCGCTGCGGCTCGCGAAGCTTTTGCCGATCAAGCCGGCCATCCGCTCAAGCAGTGCGGTGAACTCGGTTCGGAACAGACGTACGAAGCCGGAGGCAAGGAGCGCGGAGAGAATGAGGAGATCCCATTTCAACGGCGCGGTTTGTTTTTGCTTTGAGGTTTGATTCATGAACCCTGCTTTCAATTAAAAGCTTTTCAGCAGCTTGAGCTCCGGGATGACGCACGGAATGTAAA
>CAVCBG010000368.1:0-2022 GCA_963600285.1 Anaerovoracaceae bacterium | reverse complement strand
CGGATTCGTAATCGTGGTCTCCAAAATCGCCGCTTTTTCGGAATCATTGAAGGCGTTCTGATAGAATTCTCCGTTCAGCCACTTCCGCAGCGAACAGCTCTCCCAGGTCACGGCCGCATACGTATCATTGAAGAGCTTCATATCCAGACCGTATTTGCTGATCGCCAGCGCCCGTCCGTTTTCGACCTTCAGAACCTGCCAGACAATGTTTTCCTTCCCGTTTGAAAGGTTGTTGTCCTGCTCATACGTTCCCAGATCGAATTCGTTCCCCGCGTTCAGGTTCGTGAGGATGACAGATTCAGAAGCGCTTGTCGCGGTCGGAAGCGGACTCGGGGTCGCGGTCGGATTGCTTGTCTGGGTATTATTACTGTATAAAAGGGCTTCTCCGATTTGGTATTCACCCGAGGTACAATAATAACCACATTGGATGTCTATTTTCAATATATCAATGCCATTGATATCCAAGTCAAATGGAACGGGTTCTGTTCCGATTTTCAGAAGTCCCGATTCAAATAATAACTGCCCATCGCCGTAGATGTTCACGAACCCTTGTACCCATTGGTCTTGAGAATCCAAGCTTTTATAACAAGATCCTGTCAGTCGGGAATACTTTCCGTCCAATCTATATGTCGCGGATTTGTCACTGTCGCATGACAAAGCATCGGCATGTTCCACTCCGTTAACATCGTAATTCCTTCCTGTGATTCTGTCTAATCCGCCTAAAATCGGAGTCAGATTGGAGAGCGGAACCGTCTTGCTTCCGATATACGCGTCGCGGCGGGTAATATAATCCGAACTGTCTTTTAAAATCGAATAGGCTCCGTCAACGACAGCGCAGGCCGCGGCGTACCCTTCCGTCGCCAGGACTTGATTTGCTTTGTCAAAAATATAGTTTGTGTAATCAACGATATAAGTTGCTTTCAAGGCTGAGATTTCGCTGCTTTGTCCGCAGCTGTTTTCTGTGTCCGTCAGCGTTTTTATCGCCTCTTCGTATTGACCGGCGGCGACATAATTCCGCGCGTCGTTCACGAAGCTTTGGGATAAAGCGGTGCAAATGCTGCTCTTATTCGCCTGCAGATCCGTGTCATTCGGGACCAGTTTTTCCGCATCTTGGATGAGGGTCAGCGCTTCCCGATATTTACCGTCCTTGATATAGGTTTCGGTCATCGAAAGCGTGGCCGCTTTATAAGAGACCGAGGCCTCGACTTTCAGCTGCTGTGCCTCTTTATAACAGGTACAGCCGGAGTCGATTTTATTCAGTTCGACGAGTGCCTGTTCGTAATTGCTGCCGGACATCAGTTCCCGGGCTTTTTTCCATGAATCCATCATCACGGTTTGGGACGCCTTTTCCTGTTCCTTCGCTTCCAGCGCGGCTTCAGGCCCATCCTTCAATAACACCCGAATTGAATAATTCTGAAAGACATAAATCCCCAGCAAAACCAAAAGCACAAGAATGATAACTAAAAACCAGATGCCGGCTCGGCGGCTCTTTTTTTCGTCTTCATCCCGTCTCAGAATATTTTCGTCAATTTTCCGCTGTCGGCTGTCAACCGATTCTTCACTGCCGTTATCGTATGTACTGCTGCCGCAGACCGGGCAGCGATCCTCGCGATTATATTCCGTACCGCAATATACACATCTTTTTCTCATTTTTCAATCTCCGAACCGTCTCCGATATCGAGCAGGAAAAAGTCATTGTTCCTTCTCAGGGAACAGTTTGCCGCATCCGACGCAGAATCTGTCGCCCTTATAAAGGCCCTGCCCGCAATAAGGGCAGTACTTCGCGATTTGCGGTACCGCGGGCTGTTCCGAACCGGCGCCTTGATCCTCCGCATTCACGGGAGCCGCGTTTATATCCGGCAGCGAATCGATTTCCTCTTGAATCGGTTCTTCCGGGAAAGCAGCGGGCTCCGCCTCGGGATTTTCATTTTTCGAACTCTCATCCGGTGCGCAGGGTTCCGGGGACGGTGCTTCTTCGGGGAAATGCTCTTCGCAATCCACGGACGCATTCATATCTTCGGC
>CAVCBG010000367.1:0-2022 GCA_963600285.1 Anaerovoracaceae bacterium | reverse complement strand
TCTCAATCCTTGATGATCAGATCAACATGGCAGGCGGGTTTGCCGTCTTTCAACTGGACGAGGCCCTTGTTGGTCAGATGCAGTTCCTCAAGAACGATCAGGCCGAGCAGGGACAGGGTCATCTCGTAGTTGTCGTACGGGCAGCCGGCTTCCTTGAGGGCCTTCTCGACCTTCTCAAGCTGAGCGGCGGCGACTTCCGCGGACTCGAGGGACATCAACCCGGCCAGCGGCAGCGGGATGATGGCGGCGAGCTTGTTGTCGATGGCGATGGCAATACCGCCGTCGGCTTCAATGACCGCGTTCGCGGCGGCAGCCATGGCTTCGTCGCTGGTACCGACGACCAGGAGGTTATGGCAGTCGTGGGAGACGGTGGAGGCATAGGCGCAGTTCGGTTTGAACCCGACGCCCTGGATGAAGCCGTAACCCTTCGTACCGGTGGCGCCTTCCTTCGGGGAATGGCGGTAGATGAGGAAGGCCTTGGCAATGTCCTTCGCCGGGTCGGCGAGCAGTTCGTCATTGACGGCGGTGAACTCGGTGATCTTCTCGAGGGTGTGAACCATACCCGGGACGGCCTGCATCATGCGGACCTTCGGCTTCGCGATGCCTTCAGCGGAGATGCGGAAGTCGGCGGGGCTGAGTTTGTTGAGGTGGACGGAGTGCAGCGCCCATTCGGGGTAATCGTAATGCTTGATGTTGACGGTCAGCTTGCCGTTCTCGGCAACCAGGACGCCGTCGGAATAGACTTCGTCGATGACCATGCCGGGCAGGTCGCTGACGATGAGGATGTCCGCGGCCTTGGACGGGGAGACGGAGCCGATCCAGCGGGCTTTCTCAAGCATCTGGGCGGTGTTGATGGTGACGTACTGGATGGCCTTGACCGGCGGGAGACCCTGCTTGATGGCAGTGCGGACGACGCGGAGCAGCTGGCCGTCGTTGTAGAGGGTCGCGGCGGTGACGTCATCGGTGACCATGGTGAAGAAGCGGTCGTCGATGCCCGGGTTCTCGGTGTAAGCCTTGACGGCGTTCGGCATATCGAGCCAGGCGGTACCGTAGCGCATCTGCGGATACATGCCGAGCTCGGCGCGGCGGATGACGCCTTCCTTCGTGGTCAGTTCATGGCAGGCATTCTGACCGGTGGCGATGAAGGCGTTCAGGCCCTTCTCAAGCTCCAGGCTCGGATAATGGCCGGTCGCGACGACGCCCGCGTCCAAGGTGGCTTTGTTGATGGCGTGGCAATGTTCATCGCCGTAAATCATGCCGACGAAGTTCATCTGTTCGCCCTGCAGCTGCGCCCAGCCCATTTCGTAGGCCTTGGCGACATCTTCCGGGTTGATCACGGCGCCGGCGTCTTCAAGTCCGGGGATGGACGGAACGCAGACCGGCATCGCCAGCAGGAATTTGATCGGCACGTCCTGAACGCTGTCGTGGAAAAGCTTCACGGCGTCGAGGCCGAAGACGTTGGTGATCTCATGGTTGTCCGGGCAGATGGTCGTCACACCGGCAGGCAGGACGCCGCAGGCGAAGGTGACGGGGTCGACCATGGCGGATTCGATGTGCATATGGCCGTCGATGAAGCCCGGGACGATGTAACGCCCGGTCGCGTCGACGATCCGCGTATGTTCATCGGTCATGATGTCCGCGTTCTTACCGACGTAGGCAATGAAACCGTGAGAGACAGCGACATCAATATTTTCCTGAACGTAACCGACGTTGACATTGACGAGCTTGCCGTTTTTGATCAGCAGGTCGGCCGGTTTGGTTCCCATGGCGACCGCCGCCAGATCTCGGGTGACATTGCTCAGCTTTTCGCGTTTGTGGACATAGTAATTCGACATCATGATCCTCCATGGTATAAAGTGCTCCGCGCCATGATTCAAGCGCGGGTTGTCTTTTGCGGTAACAGCCATGCCGTTTTCCGGGTGCTGTTTAATATATTATTTTACAAGATAAGTTGTCGGACAATGCAGATATTTTTATCACTTATTTTTCTGACATACATCATTTTAAATAAGAGTGAGGAGT
>CAVCBG010000366.1:0-2032 GCA_963600285.1 Anaerovoracaceae bacterium | reverse complement strand
CAGGTTTGGCCTTATTCCGTGAAATCAATGAACGCGGATGCGGGGTAATGCTTTATAATTAGAACACTTGAGGATGTGATGATGAAAAAGAAACAATGGATACTGCTTATTATCGCTGCCTGCGTGCTGCTCGGCGGGGTGTTCTTGATCAACCGCGATATCATGCATTGGGAGACGGCGTTCGGGTGCAGTTTTAAATTGATGCCGGATAAATATCCCGAGGATGTTTATCATTTGGATATGGAAGCTGTAACGCTGAAACCCGGAACTTATACGCTTACTTTGAACGGCGATTTAGGCGCGGGGAACGGTACTCGAAGCGCTGTCAAGGTTGATGATGCCGAAGGAGAAGTTCTTTTAGAGAGTGTTTTGGACGGCGGTGAAGAAAACAAGTTTGAATTCAGCGTCGGGGACCGGATTCGGCAGATTCGAATCCATATCTTTTATGATCCCGGCTCGGACGTTATTAATATTAAAAAAGTCAAAATATCAACCGAGAGCGTATTGTATAAAGAGTCCCTTATTCGGCATATCGCCGTTACGGCTTTCTTTTTCCTGCTCTGGGCTTTTTTATCTTTTCGGCTTATTTTCCCCGAACAATACCGCAAATGCTTCCCGAAGCTCGCGAAACCGGAAACAGAAGTCTCGATTCTTCTGCTTGTCCTGCTGACGGTGATCAGCTGCATTCCGCTGTACAACTCCGGCTGGTTCTGCGACGGAGATGACCTCTATTATCATCTCGGCCGTATTCGCGGAATTTCGGTTTCGCTGCGTGAAGGGTACATCCCGGCTCGGATAATCTTGGACTGTGTTGAGGATTATGGCTATGGTTCGGGCTTTTATTACCCGGATTTCTTCCTGCAGATTCCCGCACTGCTTTTGCTTTTGGGCTTTTCGTATTGGTCTTCGTATCGTATATTCGTCTTTCTCTGTACCTTTTTCTCGCTTTGTTCCATCTACGGCTGCGTGAAGAAAATCAGCGGAAAGCTTTCCGCCGCCCGCCTGTCGGCGGTTCTTTATGCCTTCGCGGCGTATCGTCTGATCGATATCTTCTATCGCGCGGCGGTGGGCGAATTTCAGTCTTTTATTTTTATGCCGATGATTATTCTCGGCTTGTATGAGATCTATGAAGGGCATCCGGAAAAATGGTATTATTTTGCGCTTGGCTTTGCCGGATTGCTGCTGAGCCATATGATCTCTCTGGCGATTTGCGGCGTTTTCACGCTCGCGTTTGTCCTGATCCGTTTTCGGAAAACATTCGGCGATCGGAAAGTGTTCGCCGCACTGGTGAAATCAGTACTGCTCACTCTCGCGCTGGGCGCGTTCTTTATCTTGCCGATGATGGAGCAAGCGGCAACGGTCGAGTTGAAAGTCAACGGAATTTTTTCGGGAACGGTTACGAGATCCAATATCATAAGTTTCAAAGATATATTTCTGCTTTTTGACTCATGGCATACAAAAGATGGTCAACGAAATGCGTATCCCGGGATTATCTTCCTGATTATTCCGGCGCTGCGCCTGATTTTTGTACGGAAACGGTCGATGAAAATCGTGATTGCCGATACACTGACGCTCTTTGGCGCCGCTGCCTTGATCATGAGTACGAACGCGTTCCCTTGGCGCCGGATGATTCATGTTTTATACCGCATTCAAATCTCTTCACGAATCTTTATTGTCGCGACAGTCTGCCTTTCAATCAGCTGCGCGATCTACGCGGATTCGATCTCAAGTTCAAAATGGTTTGCCGCGGCGGTTGTATTGGGCGCGGCTGCCTGCGGTTTGCCGATCATTGTCGAGACCTGTGAGAACCGCATGCTTTCGATTGATGAATACCTTTATCGGGCTAATCTGCGTACGGTTGCGGGCGGCGAATATCTGCCGGCAAATTTTGATCGCGATTATCCCGAGGAGAATAAAGATAACGTGCTTTCGAATGCCGCAGATTATGAGATCACGCGGTATAAGCGCCAAGGCCTGACTTTCACCTTCTCTTATGAAGTCAAAGACGGAGGCGATGATGTCTATTTCAACG
>CAVCBG010000365.1:0-2035 GCA_963600285.1 Anaerovoracaceae bacterium | reverse complement strand
CCGGCCTTGGCCAGGGCGAAGAATTGCTCGATCTCGTCTGCCGGGATCAACGGCTCGTCGTAGAGCTCGATCCGCACCACGGCGGAGTCGACATTCGGCTCGGGATAGAAGGCGGAGGCGGGGATGATCATGGGGATGTCGGCGGTGCCGTACACCTGAACGCTCAGCGCCAGCAGGGAGAGCTTCCCCGGCGCGGCGGCAATGCGTTCCGCGACTTCCTTCTGAACGGTCAGCGCCAGGCGCTTCGGGCGGGCTTTGCCTTCCAGCAGGTGGCGGATCACGGCGGAGGTGATGTAGTAGGGGATGTTGGCGGCGACGTAATATTCACCGTCGGCGAAGTATTCATCCGGCTTGAATTCAAGGATGTCGCCCTCGACGATCTCAATATTCCCGCAGGAGGCGAGCTCCGTCCGCAAGAGGGGGACGAGGTCGTGATCCAGCTCCACGGCAACGACCCGCGCCGCCCGTTCGGAGAGGTGGCGGGTCAGCGCGCCGAGCCCCGGCCCGACTTCGAGAACGGAGGCGCCGGCGGGAATCCCCGCGGCGTCGGCAATGCCTGCGAGAACTTCGTCGTCGGAGAGGAAGTTCTGCCCGAGGCCCTTGCGCGGCTTGAGATGATATTTATCCAGTAAACGTTTCGGTGAAATTGTCTCGATCATTGCAGCACCCATATCATGTCCGCCGGAACCGGCGTCAAAAAGTAAATCGTCGTGTCTTTGCTCCAGCTGACGAAGTCGTCGTCGCTGTAGGCGAGGTCGACCCAGTTCTTCCCGCTGATGCCGCCGCCGACGTCGCCGATGACGGCCGTGCCGTAATCCGGGATGTAGACGGAGTCCCCGCCGAACTTGCTGTACCAATCCGAAGTGACGGCGACGACGCCCTTCTCAACCTTCTTGCCGGAGGCCGTCCCCGTGATGCAGGAGGACGTCCCGCTGCGGCAGGGGGAGTACGAGGTGGCGTAGACGCTGACTTTGCGGTAATACTCAATCGTGCCGTCGGGCGTGTCGAGCGTCTGAATGGTGATCTTCGTCCCGTATTCCACTTGGTCGTTGACCGCCGCCACCAGGTCGGTCTCCTCGGAGGTCTCGTTGAGGACCTCGACGCCGTTCTCGGTCCGCACGCGGGTGAACGTCCCGCGCAGGCCGTCGCGGCCCTCGGAGAGGATGTTGGTGTCGTCCAGGTCAAGGCTGTCGTTGGCCGTCCAGTCCGTCCCGCGGCGGACTTCCTCCGCGGACATGCTGAAGCGGTCGCTGACGGGGACGATCAATACACGGCCGTCCTCCGGCAAGGCTTCCGAGGCGGCGGGGATGCTGACGTCGGACCCCATCAGCGGGATGCCGGCGCGGGCCAATGCCTCGCCGACGTTCGCGCCGTACGTCATGACCGTCGTCAGCGAACCGTTCCGCGAGACGGTCAACTCCCGCAGCGGCAGGACTTCGATCGTCATTCCGCTGACGAACGGCGTGTCTCCGTCGGGAACGACAGCGGAGCTTTTGTTAAGGTCAACGCCGGCCGAGACCAGCGCGTCGTAGACGGTCGCGCCGGATCCGTAAGCGGTGCGGCCGTTCGGATCGTCTTCCGTGCGCAGGGTGAATACATCCGCGGACTTGACCTCGAGCTCGAGGGTATTCACGCCCGCGAGGTTGAAGTCCGGCGCCAGCTCGGTCCCCTGCCAAAGCAGGCGGTCGCCGGGATACAGTCGGACACCGGCGTCGAGCAGGATGTTCCCGCCGCGGTGCTGATACGAAGTGTAGCTCACCGGCTCCGAAAATGCCGCCGCGGTCAAGGTGACATTGACGGCGTGATCCAGCGTGACGAGGGACTCCGCCTTCTCATTCAGACCCGGGCGGACCCGATCAGAAGCCGAAACCGTCACCCCCGCGTCCCGCAGCACATCCGCGGCCTTAGATGCCCGGGTGGAGACCATCCGCGCCTCACCATCCACGACGACGCGGACAGTTCGCGCGCTGCCGAAAAACAGCAGCGCCGCGCCGATCAATATCAGCCCGATCCCGGGGAGAATGCGTTTGTTCAT
>CAVCBG010000364.1:0-2037 GCA_963600285.1 Anaerovoracaceae bacterium | reverse complement strand
CGACATCCCCGACGCCACGATCTACACGACCGCCACGCAGCAGTTGACGCCAACCGTCACCCGTGTGCTGGATGACGCGCCGGAGAATACGACCTTCGTCTGGACTTCCTCCGATGACACGATTGCCCGCGTCTCCGCTTCGGGGACCGTGACCGGCGTGAGCGCCGGCGACGCGGTGATCACCTGCACGGCCGCGGATGACGAATTCATCTTCGCGACGGCCGACGTCCATGTGGTTCTCCCGGTCACCGCGGTGAAGCTTGACGAGACGGCACATACGCTCCTGCTCTCGGATAACGCCGCGGACGGTGAATTCACCTTCTCTCCGATCATTGAGCCCGCGGACGCCTTCTGCCAAGATGTGACGTGGACCTCCTCGAATGAAGCGGTTGCCACCGTGGATGAGAACGGCACCGTGACCGCCGTTGCCCCGGGCACTGCCGTGATCACGGTCCTTTCCGACGACGCGTTCTCCGCGTCCTATCCCAAGCGCGCTGCGGTAAACGTTACCGTGAAACAGGCCGTGTCCGCGATTGAACTCGATCAGACCGACATCCTGATGAACAAAAACGCCTACCTGACCCTGAAATCAACGGTCCTGCCCGAAACCGCGACGACGAAGACCTTGACGTGGGAGTCTTCCGATCCGTCCATTGTTCGTGTTCAGAACGGCGCGCTGACCGCCCTTGCCTGCGGCGACGCGGTGATCACCGCGACCGCGACCGACGGCAGCGGCGTCTCCGCTCAGGCGAAGGTGACCGTCATCCAGATGGTGACCTTGGTCCAGATCCCGTCTGTTGTCGGGACGCAGAATCTCGCGATCGGCGATCGGATGAAGCTCGAAGCTTCGATTCAGCCGGCGGACGCGACCGACAAGACCATTGAATGGAGCTCCTCGGATGAGTCCGTCATCACGGTGTCGGAGAACGGTACCGTCAAGGCTGTCGGCGTCGGCTCCGCGGTTGTTACCGCTTCCGCCGCGGATGGCAGCGGGAAGACTGCCGCGGCGAATTTCTACGTTCCGACGATCGGCTTCACAAGTACATCCGTGACCATTACGAGCCGTGAAGGCCAGACGATCGACATTCCTTTCTACGGGGATTCGAAGGCCTTCGAAGTCTATCCGACGACCACGGGCACCTACACCTTGACCACGTCCTGGGATGAATCCGCCCGGGTGATGCATCTCAAGGTCACGCCGATTTCCGCGGGGACGGTTACTGTCTTCCTGAAGGATAACAACGACCCCAAGAGCAACCGTTCGTTCAGCATGACCGTCGCTCACAGCGCGGCCTATGACACCTCCTCATTCCCGCGCGCGAAATACGACGACGCGCTCCGCAACCCGGACCGCTACGACGGCACGCAGATTTCGATCTACGGCAAGGTCGTTCAGAAACTGGAAGACGGCGGCACCGGCATGCTCCGCGTCGGAACTTCGTGGGGCTGGGATGATGTGTTTTATGTGAATTACAATGTCAAGGACCTCAACACGAATGTGATCGAGGACGACTGGATCACCGTTTACGGTACTAGCACCGGCACCGTGACCTACTCCTCGATTTGGGGACAGGACATCACGATCCCGTCAATGGACGCGGAACGGATCTTCATCGGCAACCATTAATCCCGTCGATACATCGATAGAAACAATTGGCCGGCGTCATCGCCGGTCAATTGTATTTATGCGGTGATTGCTCTGTCCAAAACGGTTGACGTCGGGCGGGATCACCGCGTCTGATAATGTGTGCTCCCGGGGTGGGGACGCTCTTGACATTTTCCGGGAATGGTGTAGAATACAGAACATATCAATCCTTTTTGTTTCAGTTCGGGGGTAACCCTGAACAAAAAACAAGCCCCTGATAGAAATATCAGGGGTCGTTTTTTAATATTTTTTGAGGGAGTTAAACCCTCATTTTGAATATTTTCCTGCTGATACTTGGTAAATACGCCGGTGAAGCAGTCCCCATTCTCCCCAAAAAAGAGTGAAGAGTGGAGAGTGGAGTTAAGCGCACGATAAGGGAAGCAGCCCTCCCC
>CAVCBG010000363.1:0-2044 GCA_963600285.1 Anaerovoracaceae bacterium | reverse complement strand
GCAGCGTCCGAATTGAGCTCCCCGGAGAGCGCGTTCGGGATGAAGAGGTGATTCGTGACGGAGGAGAAAAGCTCCGGGTAGCGGATCGGTTCGTTCAGAAACGAGCCGCAGTTCCCGGCGAGAATTACCGGGCGGCGGTCGTCAATCCACAGCTTGTCGATGGCGGCGAGGCGTTTGTGGATCTCCTCGATGGAGGGATAGAAGCCGCGTTTCAGCAGGTCCTGGGTGGTGAACAGTTCTTTATGGGACGGGGACTGGGCGTAAAACGCGCTTTCCGCGCCGCGGTTGTATTCAATGATCTTGAGCAGACGGCGCTCACGGACGGAGGCGTTTTCGGAAGAAAAGTCCACGGAGAGCGTGCGCGGGACGGATTTGTCAAGCGGGTCGAAGTTCTCCGTTCCGCTGAGGAGGAGCGTCCGTTTCCCGGACTTATAGAAGAATCCGTTGAGCCCCTTCACGGACACGTTGCGGTCGGCGGTCAGCACCGCGTCAATGCCGCATTCCAACGCGGATTGGGCGATGTCGTAATGCGACAGCTCGGTCATGCCGGAAAATTTTGTGTAATTATGCAGGGAGCAGGTGATTTCTTCCATATCTTAACAATTCAGTCACAAGAACTCGCGAAAGTTATTGACGAATCCGCCTCATGTAATTATAATCATTAAGTTGATAAAACCGGGAGGGTAATTCGAAATGAAAACATTCTTTAACATCGCGCTCATCATTACATCTATCGCGACCGTAGTGCTCGTCGTCCTGCAGAATCGCGGCGTCGGTATGGGCTCCATCGCCGGCGGCAACGAACCGGGTTCCATTTTCACTGCCCGCCGCGGCGTTGACAAGGTCCTGTTCAATCTGACCCTTGGCTTCAGCATTGCCCTTGTCGTCCTTGTGCTGTTGAGCGTCATCCTTTTCAAATAAATTTGAAAAACAAGAAGAGCGGCTCCGTAAAAGCTGCTCTTTTTTGATTTAAAACGCAATAATCATTTATAATAAATGGCATGAAAAAGATTCGCTGGCAATTGATAACGATATTTCTGACCGGCCTTGTTGTCGGGATCCTTTTGATCACGGATTCCGGAACCGGCCCGATTCAGGTTTTTGAATCCCATCCGACAACCGGCGGTATTTACCGCGAAGGCCTCGTCGGAAGTATGCAGCGTCTGAATCCGCTTCTGTCATGGTATAACAGCGTGGATGACGATGTCTGCCGGCTGGTATTCAGCGGGCTGATGACATACGACGGCTACGGCAACATTGTCAACGACCTCGCCGTTGATCACGGCATCGCTGTGGACGGACTGACGTATAACTTCGCCATCAATCAAGACGCGTATTGGCATGACGGTCAGCCGGTGACAGCGGATGATGTCGTCTTCACGTTCAATATGCTGAAAGAGGGTGAAGGCTACGTCCCCGACGACATCCTTGCCTTTTGGCAGACGGTGACGATCAACCCGGTCGACGAGAAGACCGTGCAGTTCGTGCTCGAGGAAGCTTACGCGCCGTTCATGGATTATCTGACGATGGGCATCCTCCCGCGCCATATTTACGGGAACATGTCATTCGCCGAAATGGTTGACGCGAAGATCAACATTCAGCCGGTCGGTTCCGGTCCCTTCCGCTTGAAGGAACTGATTCAGAGCAACGGGGCGATCACCGGCGTGACGCTTGAGAACAACAGCGGCTATTACGGCAAGAAGGCCTACCTCGAAGAGGTGCAGTTCACGTATTATTCCGACAGCGCGCTGGCGTATCAGGCCTACGAGCAGGGATTGATTGACGGCATCAGCTACATCTCCGACGATCTGCTGGACTCCGTGCTGAAGGATGAAGACCTCAACCTTTACACCGCCCGCCGCCCGGTCCTCTCGATGATCATGTTCAATCTCGACAACCGCTCCGTGGAGTTCCTGCAGGATAAGGACGTCCGCCAGGCGTTGATGTACGGCCTGAACCGCGACCGCATTGTCTCCCGACTGATGGGCGGCCAGGCTACGCTCGCGAACAGCCCGATCCTTTACGGCAACTGGGCCTACACCGA
>CAVCBG010000362.1:0-2065 GCA_963600285.1 Anaerovoracaceae bacterium | reverse complement strand
TTCTCGATCGCCTCTTTGTAGAGACTGAGAACATTCTCACGGCCGGCGAAGGCGCTGATCATCATGATCAGGGTCGACTTCGGCAGATGGAAATTCGTGATGATGGCATCGATCCCGCGGAATTGATAACCCGGCAGGATGAAGATGCTCGTCTGATCCGCGAAGGGAATGACGCGGTCCGGGGAGCCAGCCTTCAGGGCGGCCTGGGCGGCGCTTTCCAAGGTGCGGGCGGAGGTCGTGCCGACAGCGATCACGCGGCCGCCGTTGCGGACGGTCTCGTTGATCTGCGCCGCGGCTTCGGGAGTGACTTCGCACCATTCGGTGTGGATGTGGTGCGTTTCGGGATCGTCCTCCGTCACCGGCTGGAAGGTGTCCAGCCCGACGTGAAGGGTGACGCCGGCGAAGTTCACGCCCATGTCTTTCAATTCATTCATCAGCCGCTCGGTGAAGTGCAAGCCCGCGGTCGGCGCCGCGGCGGAGCCGGTCTCTTTCGCGTAGACGGTCTGATAGCGGTCCGGGTCTTCAAGGCGGGTATGAATGTAGGGCGGCAGCGGCATTTGGCCTGTCTGCACAACGTACTTGTCCAGATCACCCGTGAATTTCAGCAGCCGGCGGGAACCTTCGTATTGGTCCACGATCTCGGCGGAGAGCTCATCGGAGAAGAGGATGACTTTGCCGGTGAAAAGGCGTTTGCCGCCGACCAGCGCTTCCCACAGATTTTCTTCCACACGGCGCAGCAGCAGCACCTCAACCTGGCCGCCGGTGCCTTCCTTATGTCCGTAAATGCGGGCGGGGATGACCTTCGTCTGGTTGATGACGAGGAGGTCGCCCTTGCGCAGATACTGCGGCAGATCGTGGAAAATCTTGTGCTCCCGCTCGCCGGTGGCGCGGTTGTAAACCAGCAGACGCGAAGAGTCCCGCGGTTCGACGGGGGTCTGCGCGATGCGTTCCTGAGGAAGTTCGTAATCAAAATCGGATGTTTTCATAGTTTGTTATCGTTTCAGAAGAGCTGCTCCTGTTCCGCGGAACGGGGTTTCTCGTCGCGGGGAACATAAGTCAGCCCAAGATGTTCGTAAGCTTTGCGGGTGGCGACGCGTCCCTGCGGGGTACGGTCGATCAGGCCGAGCTGCATGAGGTACGGCTCAACCACGTCCATGATGGTGTCCGCCTCTTCGCTGATGGAGGCGGCGATCGTGTTCAGGCCGACGGGGCCGCCGTTGTACTTCGTGATGATCGTGTCCAGCACCTTGCGGTCGACTTCATCCAGGCCGAGGGAGTCGATATCCATCAGGTTCAAGGCCTGCACGGCGGTGTCCTGATCAATGACGCCGCCGCCGCGGACCTGTGCGTAGTCGCGGACGCGGCGCAGCAGGCGGAGGCCGATACGCGGCGTCCCGCGGGAACGGATGGCGACTTCGCGGATGCCTTCCGTCTCGTACTGCGTGTTCAGCAGATTCGCGGCGCGGGCGATGATCGTCTCCATGGCGGGGAGGTCGTAGTAATTCAGGCGGTAGACCGCTCCGAAGCGGGCGCGCAGCGGGGCGCTCAGCAGGGAGAGCCGGGTCGTCGCGCCGATGACGGTGAAGCGCGGCAGCTTCAGGCGGATGGAGCGGGCGGTCGGGCCTTTGCCGACCATGATGTCCAGGACGCAGTCTTCCATCGCCGGGTAGAGGATCTCCTCAATGGCGCGGCCGAGGCGGTGAATCTCATCAATGAAGAGGATGTCGCCTTCGTGGAGGTTGGAGAGGATCGCCGCGAGGTCGCCGGCTTTCTCAATGGCGGGACCGGCGGTGATCTTGATGTTCACGCCCATCTCGTTCGCCATGACATGCGCCAGCGTCGTTTTGCCCAGCCCCGGAGGGCCGTAAAACAGGACGTGATCCAGCGGCTCCCCGCGCTTCTTCGCCGCGGCGAGCAGGATGGCGAGGTTCTCGCGGACCTGATCCTGTCCCGTGATCTCGGAGAGCAGCTTCGGCCGCAGTGCCTGGTCGACGCGTTCGTCAATCGGTTTGGATAATGGGCTGATGAGTCTGTCGTTTTCCATAATGGGATATTATAAACGATA
>CAVCBG010000361.1:0-2072 GCA_963600285.1 Anaerovoracaceae bacterium | reverse complement strand
AAAATCCATGAGACGAACAACGACCATTCTCATTTTCGCGATTATCGCCATGCTCCTCTGCGGATGCCAGAACCTCCCGCAGGACCCCACGAAGACCCCGACCATGAGCGCCGAGGAATTGATGGCCGCCGCGCAGGAAACCGCCGAAGCGAATGCCGCCGCGACCCAGACCCAGTGGGCGATGGACAACCCGTCCCCGACGCCCACCAATACGGAGACCCCGACCCCGGAAGCGACCCCGACGGCCACCGTTCCGCTGATCCCGCCGACCGCGACCGAAGCTCCGCTGCCGTATTACTCCGTCGGCAACACGTCCGTCACGGTCTACCCTGTCGGCAACCCGAGCGACACCTCCTATGACTGGGTACCGCTGGACACCCTTTACATTGAGGTCTGCTATCAGAATGCCGGCTCCGGTACCTGGAACACGAGCTACCGCTGCGTCTGCACCAGCGAAGGCGGCACTACCATCAACCCGAAGGAAGTTTACTTGGGCAAGACTGTCAGCAACGGCGAATATGCCTGCTTCAGCTTCCAGGCCTCCGCGAACCCGAACCAGTCCCTCGGCTCCCGCTGCCCGTCCTTCGCGCTTTACACCGACGCCGGCGTCGTCATCACCGACGGCTACGCCTCGACTTGCTGGAACATCCACTAAGCCAACCGAACAAGAACACATAACATTTTAGGAGATGTTAAAAAGTGAAACATACAGATATCAGCGCGTTATTCGCCAACCCCGAAGCTTTTGAGGGGAAAGAAATCACGGTCTGCGGCTGGGCGAAAGCCATCCGCGACCAGAAACACATGGCTTTCATCAGCCTTTCCGACGGAACCTGCCATCTGCCCGTGCAGGTGGTTGCGATGGCGGATGCGCTGAATAATTACGCGGAAATCGCCGGTCAGAACGTCGGCGCCGCCTTGATCGTCAACGGTCTCTTCAAGCTCACCCCGACCGCGAAGCAGCCGTTCGAGATCGAAGCCACTTCCATCGAAGTCGAAGGTCCTTCTTCCCCGGATTATCCGCTGCAGAAGAAGCGCCACACGCTTGAATACCTGCGCACCCTGCCGCACCTGCGCATGCGCACCAACACCCTGAGCGCCACGTTCCGCGTCCGCTCCGTCACCGCGTACGCCATTCATAAGTTCTTCAATGAACGCGGCTTCGTCTACGCGCATACTCCGATCATCACCGCCTCCGACTGCGAAGGCGCCGGCGAAATGTTCCGCGTCACCACGCTGGACATGCAGAACCCGCCCCGCCTCGAGGACGGTTCCATCGACTGGAGCCAGGATTTCTTCGGCGTCCCGACTTCCCTGACCGTCTCCGGACAGCTGCAGGGTGAAGCCATGGCCCTCGCCTTCGGCAAGATCTACACCTTCGGCCCGACCTTCCGCGCGGAAGAGTCCTACACCGCCCGCCACGCTTCTGAATTCTGGATGATCGAGCCGGAAGTCGCTTTCGCCGATCTGCAGGACGACATGGACCTGGCCCGCGATATGATCAAGTTCATCCTCAGCTACGTCATGGAGCACTGCTCCCAGGAGATGAAGTTCTTCAACGACTTCTACGACAAGAACCTCCTCGAGCGCATCCAGCACGTCATCGAGTCCGACTTCGCCACCGTCACTTACACCGAGGCGATCGAACAGCTTGAGAAGGTCAAGGATCAGTTCCAGTACCCTGTCTTCTGGGGTGCCGACCTGCAGACCGAGCATGAACGCTACCTGACCGAGCAGGTTTACAAGAAACCGCTCTTCGTCATCAACTACCCGAAGGCGCTGAAGGCTTTCTACATGCGCGTGAACGATGATGACAAGACCGTGGCCGCGGTTGACCTTCTGGTCCCGGGTGTCGGCGAGATCATCGGCGGTTCCCAGCGTGAAGAACGCCCGGACGTCCTCGCGAAGCGCATCAAGGAATGCGGCCTGAACGAAGAGGACTATGCCTGGTACATGGACCTGCGCCGCTTCGGCGGTACGAAGCACGCCGGCTTCGGCCTGGGCTTCGAACGGATGATCATGTACGAAACCGGCATGGCCAACATCCGCGACGTCCTCCCCTTCCCCCGCAC
>CAVCBG010000360.1:0-2075 GCA_963600285.1 Anaerovoracaceae bacterium | reverse complement strand
AGTAATACTTACAGGAGTAAATTGATGAAAACATTGGAAGAATGTCTTTCGCGGTCTTACCGTATGGTTATTATGGAAGACCGCGACGAAGGCGGCTACGTGGTTTCCTTTCCGGAACTTCCCGGCTGCCTGACCTGCGGCGAAACGGTTGAATCCGCTCTCGCTAATGCCGAGGACGCGAAACGTGAATGGATCGCGGCGGCATTGGAAGACGGATTCGCGTTTTGAGATTTTGAGATCGAGGGAGCACGGTGCCCCCTCTTTTTTTGTCCTCTTTTCGGAATTCCCGCCGTGGACGGCTGTATAATATCCCCCATGCAAAAGAAATACTGGCCCTATTTTTTCTCGTTTTATAAGCCCTACATGGGCTTGTTTTTGACGGATATGCTCTTCGCGACGATCTCCGCGGCGGTCGTGCTGGTGATCCCGCTCATCGTCCGCTACATCACGAACGTCGTCATCTACCTCCCCGCCGCCGAGGCGCGGACGAATATCTTCCGCCTCGCGATCCTCTGCCTGATCCTGATCGCCATCGAGTTTTACACCGACTGGTGGACCATCAACTACGGCCACCGTATGGCGGCGCGGATCGAGACCGGGATGCGGGCGGAGCTCTTCCAGCATTATCTGAAGCTCTCCGTCAGCTACTACGACGATCATAAGGTCGGCCACCTTCTTTCGCGAATCACGACCGATATTTTTGACATCACCGAGTTCTATCATCACGGCCCGGAGAACCTCTTCATCCCCGCGGTCAAGCTGATCGGCTCCTTCATCATCATGACCTGCCTCAACTGGCGGCTCGCGTTGATCTCCTTCGCCGTTGTCCCGCCCATCACGGTGTACGCCGTTGCCATGAACAAGAAGATGAAGGAAGTCTTCCTCAATAACCGCCGCAAGCTCGGCGACATCAACGCCCAGATCGAGGACTCGCTCTCCGGCATCCGCGTGGTGAAGTCCTACGCCAACGAGGAACTGGAGCAGTCGAAGTTCGAGGTCGGCAACCAGGCCTATTATCAAAACAAATGCCGCAACTACCTCGTCATGGCGAATTATCAATCCGTCGTGAACAGCTCCACGACCTTCATCAATGTCATCTGCGTGATCGGCGGCGCCCTGCTCATCACCCGCGGCATCGTCTCGATCTCGGATCTCGTCACCTTCCTGCTTTACATCGGCAACGTCACGGAGCCGATCAAGAAGCTCGTCAACTTCACGGAAGAGATGCAGAACGGTATGGCCGGCTTCGAACGCTTCCGCGAGATCATGATGATCGAGCCGGATATCAACGACAGCCCGAACGCCGTCGAAGCCGGGCGCTTCGCGGGGGAGATTGACTTCAACGACGTCTCCTTCCACTATAACGGGACGCATCAGGATGTCCTGTCGCACGCCAGCCTCCACATCGGGAAGGGCGAATACGTCGCCTTGATCGGGCCGTCCGGCGTCGGCAAGACCACGATCTGCAGCCTGATCCCGCGCTTCTATGATGTGGACTCCGGCGCCATCTCCATTGACGGCGGGGACATTCGCGGGTACACGCAGCGCAGCCTGCGCCGCAACATCGGCATCGTCCAGCAGGATACCTATCTCTTCGGCTGCAACGTGCTCGAGAATATCCGCTACGGACGGCCGGACGCGACCGATGACGAGATCATTGAAGCCGCGAAGAAGGCCAACGCCCACGATTTCATTATGGAGCTGCCGAACGGTTACCAAACCGACATCGGACAGAACGGCGTGAAGCTCTCCGGCGGGCAGAAGCAGCGCATCTCGATCGCCCGCGCCTTCCTGATGGACCCGCCGATCCTGATCTTCGACGAAGCGACTTCCTCGCTGGATAACCAAAGCGAGAAGATCGTGCAGCAGTCCCTCGAGAACCTGGCGGAGAACCGCACGACGCTGGTCATTGCGCACCGGCTGTCTACCATCCGCCGCGCCGAACGGATCCTTGTCCTGACCGAGGACGGCATCACCGAGGAAGGCACCCACGAGGAGCTGCTCGCGAAGAACGGCGTCTACGCCTCCCTGTATCGGCTGCAGTTCCCGGATCCGGTTGAGGCGGGCGAATAATT
>CAVCBG010000359.1:0-2081 GCA_963600285.1 Anaerovoracaceae bacterium | reverse complement strand
ATAAAGATAGCCGAAAGGCTGTAATAAACCGAATGTGCCCAATAAATATCCCGCAGGTTTTCGGTGGCTGTCATAAAAAGCATGATCAGCCCGCAGCCAATCATCGCGGAATCCCAAGAAGGCAGACATACCCGCAGCGCCAGTACCAGCAGCGCGGTGAACAGCACAGTTACAACCGTATACCCGACCCGCAGAGCGGTGAGGCCCATACCGAATATCTTCACGAACGGAATGAAAAAAATGTTCCCGGCAACCGGGATCAGCATACCGTAAAGGTGCAAATCGGGAGCAATAAGACACCCCGTTTCCATAGTCGCCCGCGCCCACACCATGGTTTCCGCGTTGTCCGTGTCGAACTCCGCGATGTAGAGGTCGCTCCATATGAAGTGAATCACCGTAAACAGCGCGGCCGCCATTAGGATCACGCCGATGATTGTCAAGAGACGTTTTTTCATTCTTCAACCTTTCGATAAACCGTGGTCAGCTCAATGCCGTACGCGCTCACCGTATGCACCGCTTCGTACCCGTCAAGCGCGATCTCCGACTCGCCCGGATGCTTCGTGTAAGACAGCAGCAGGTATTCCCCCTCGTCGGGGCGGTACGCGATCCGCGCGGCCGCGCTGTCCGGCAGCATCTGCATGTTGGACTCCAAAATCCAAGCGGCGGCCTTGTCCTCCAGGTCGAGCGTGATCTCTTCCGACGGATCGTTTTCCGTCACCCACTGCAGCGCGTCATAGAAGGAGAGATACCAATAATCCCGCTCGTAGTCCGCGCCGACGCGTTCGCCGATGGGGTTCAGCGCCTCGTACTGCTTCGGATGGTTGACCGCGGTCATGACTCCATTATACACGATGCAGACCGTCACGGCGGCGTACATCAACGTCCGCGCGGACTTTTCCCGCGGCGCGAGAACGGCGTCCACGGCGAAGAGGATGATCAACGGATAAAGATAAAAGGCATGCCGCCAGCCGTTGTAAACCGTCGGGCGGAAAACTGCCTGATAACCGAGGGTGAAGACGAGCAGCAGCAGCGCCAATAGACGGACGCGGAAGCCGTCTTCGCGGCGGATAAGGAAGCGAATGATCCCCGCCGCGCCGAGAACGAGCCAGACGATCGGGACGGTGATGCAGATCCAGCGGAGGAAGTAATCCCCGGGGACCTGCTCCTTCGTCAACATCTCCCCCGCGAAGGCGATGCTGCCGTTCCAGTCGGAGTAATCGGAGAACTTCACCGCGCAGGCGTACGAGAAGCCGATGGGATCCGTCCACGAGGCGGGGGTGATCAGCAGCCAGATCGGATACGCGCAGAGAATCAGCAGCGCCGTCCGTACCTTATGTGAATTCTTACGGTCGACCAAGGCGCAGATGAGCGTGAAGAGCGGCACGATCGCGCCGACAATTCGCACCGAGACGAGGAAGGCGGAGCATACCGCCAGCAGCAGGCACCACTTTGTTTTATATCCGTCCCGCAGCACCCGTTCGGTCAGGCAGAGGGCCGCCATCATCAGCGCGGCGAAGGCGATGTCCTTGAGGTTGTAAAAAGACTGCGCGAAGAAGCGGCCGAAGGTAAAGACCATGAGCACCCCGATCACGCCGGCGCGCCGCTGACCGCTGAGATTCCGCAGCAGCAGATAAAAGCAGATCAGCCCGCCGAAATAGATCAGGAAGGTGTAAAGATGCAGCATGCGGTAGACCATACCGAAGGGCATCTCCGTCCTGGTCACATGCTGGTAAATGTCCTCCACAAACAGCGGCGGGATCTGAATCGCCACGCCGTAATAACGGTCGGTGAAATCCTGCAGATCGCCGTACATGGCGTAGGGCTTGAAGCAGTTCCGCCCGAACAGCGTCTGATTCACCCAGCGGTAGGAGACAATGACATGCACGCGCTGGATCACCTCATCGGAGCTCATCCCGTAGTCGTCATAGACCGCGAGGCCGATGATCAGGATCAGCGCAAAGAGCAGGAAGACGCCGTATTTTGAAAACTTCTTCATATAAAATCATCCATTCACCGAAAAACTTTACTCATCAAAGTATAGCAAGAAATCCGCTTTTTTGCTATACTCTATCATAGGAAAA
>CAVCBG010000358.1:0-2098 GCA_963600285.1 Anaerovoracaceae bacterium | reverse complement strand
CCCAGGAAGCCCTTCGTCAGAGCAAGCAGGATACCGCCGGCGATAACAGAACCGAGCTGGCCGGAAGTGTTCGCGCCCATGGCGTGCATAAGAATGAAGTTGTCCGGATCGTCTTCGAGGGCGATCTGAGCGGCGATACGGCCGGCCATCGGGAAGGCGGAGATACCGCAGGCACCGATGAGCGGGTTGATCTTACCGCCGGTGACGATCTTCATCAGCTGACCGAACAGGACACCGGCAACGGTATCGAGGCAGAAGGCCAGCAGACCGAGAGCCATAATGAAGAGGACGCCCCAGTTCAGGAAGGCTTCGCCGGTCATGGTACCGCCGACAGCCAGGCCGAGGAACAGCGTGGAGACGTTGATGATTTCATTCTGGGCAGCCTTGTCGAGGCGGTCAACGACACCGGATTCCTTCATCAGGTTACCGAGCATCAGCGCAGCAATCAACGGCGCGGCGTCCGGGGAGATGATGGAGATGATGATCGTGACAAGCATCGGGAAGACGATGACAGCGGCGTTGGAAACTTCGCGCGGAGCGTATTCCATGCGGATCATGCGGTCCTTCTTGGAGGTCAGAGCCTTCATGATCGGAGGCTGGATGATCGGAATCAGGGACATGTAGGTGTACGCGGCAACGGAGATCGGGCCAAGCAGCTGCGGGGCGATCTGGGAAGCAACGTAAATCGCGGTCGGGCCGTCAATGGCGCCGATGGTACCGATGGAAGCGGCTTCAGCAAGACCCCAGCCGATGCCCGGGAAAACCTTCGCCAGGATCGCGGCGAGGATCAGGGTACCGTAGATACCGAACTGACCGGCAGCGCCGAGGATGACCATCTTCGGCATGGCCAGCAGCGGGCGGAAGTCAATCATCGCGCCGACGCCGATGAAGATCAGGAGCGGGAAGAGCTCGGTGGCAATACCCGCGTCGTAGAGGACCTTCATGAAACCGACTTCGGAGGACATGCCGAGGTTGGCAAGTACGCAGCCGAAACCGATCGGCAGAAGCAGAGTCGGTTCATATTCCTTGATAATGGCCAGGGCGATCAGCACCAGACCGATTACAAGCATCACAAGCTCTTTCCAGGAGAGCAGGTAAAAGGAGCTGATAACGTCAGTGAGACTCATCTGTCACTCCTTTAGCCGGCGTAGGAAAGAAGAACCTGTCCGTGAGTAACAGTGTCGCCCTTGCTAACGTTTACGGTGGCAATCTTACCGTCGTGCAGCGCGACGATATTGTTCTTCATTTTCATGGCTTCGAGAACGAAGAGGACATCACCCTTCTTGACAGACTGGCCGGGCTGAACGTTGACGGCCTGGATGGTACCCGGGATCGGAGCCTTGACGGTTTCGGAACCGGCAGCGGGAGCAGCGGCAGCGGCAGGAGCAGCGGCCTTGACACCGGCGGCGGAAACGGAGAATTCGGTACCATCAATCGTGATGATCATCGGATCCGCTTTCGGATCAGCGATTTCAGCGGAAAAAGTCTTTCCGGCAACAGTTAATGAAAGATTCATTTTATCTCCTAAAATAATTTGTTTGAATAAAGCGCCGGCGAGGATTATTTCTTCGCGATGGCATAAGCGGCGGCAGCGGCAGCGGCCTTCAGCTTCAGCTCTTCATCAGCGTCAGCGGTTTCAACAACGGCGGGAGCTTCTTCAGCTTCTTCAGCCTCGGCTTCCTCTTCCTTCTTACCGTCTTTGACAAGGCGGACAAGGAGTTCCATAACGCCCCACAGAATGAACAGGGACGCGAACAGGATCAGCATGCCGATGAGCGTGATGAGCAGAGAGTTGCTGATGATGTGGGTGTTGTCGATAACATAGGAAGCGGTCGCGGCGGTAACAGCATCACCGACAGCGGTCTCAACAGCTTCGGCAACGGCGCCTTCGACAGCAGCTTCGGCAACAACAGCCTCTACAAGCTCTTCAGCAGCCTGAAATAAGAAATGAACCATGTAACCATCCTTTCTGACTGACAACAGTCAGCTGATTATCTCCGCGTCTGAATTTACAATCCCGGGCCGACGCGGAGCACCGCGGGACTGTGTTATATATGCTTTTGGGAATCCAAAATCCCCATTAATACAAGTTTACCAC
>CAVCBG010000357.1:0-2107 GCA_963600285.1 Anaerovoracaceae bacterium | reverse complement strand
GCCATCCGTCTGTAGGTATGGCGGACGCCGCGGATGGTTACGGAATAGGCGGTGATGTCTTCGGGGACGGCGGTGCCGGTGAAGCCGGAGTCGCCGATGTGATGAATGTCGATCCCGGCCATCTTGCACATCAGCGCGATGCGGCGGATGGTCTCGACGTCGGCGCCTTCCTGCGAGGTGCCGATGGAGGACATCGCCAGGCAGCCGAGCTTGTGGGTCTCCTGCACCAGGTCGCGGATGTACTCCATCGTGATGCCGGGCACCGTGCCGGGAGCGGGGTAGAGGATAACGTCGGCACCGGCTTCGGCGAAGCGGCGGACGTCGTTTTTGGTGATAATGTTCTCACCGCCCTCGGAGAGGACTTCGGAGGCGTGCATCTTGCCCGCGGCGAGAATGACGTCATCGCCGATGGCTTTCTTGAACTCTTTCAGGGTCGCGCAGATGGCGTCGTTATTGACGCCGTTGCCCGGGTTGCCGGTGAGCAGGATCAGGTCCACGCCCATGTCGCGCGCCTTGATGGCGTTCGCCACGGTAGCCTTGCGGCCCTCGGAGATCTTCCACAGGTTGGTGTTGTTCTCGGAGGCGAAGTTCTCGGGAACGGGCTCGAGGTTGATGCCGATGATGCGGCCGGTGAGCCGCTTGATCTCGCGGATCGTGTCCTCCGGCGCGACTTCGGGCAGGCCGAGGATCACGGGTTTGTCAACATCGAAGATGTTCAGCAGAATGATGTCGGCGCCCAGGGACGAGACGAACTCGGCGTTGGTAATGTTGCCGAGCATCGGGGTGACGAAGCCGATGCATTCGCAGGCCATGACGCGGCCTTCGCAGCCGGCGATGGATGAAATTTTATCCGCTTTGGTGAATCCGCTCATCTCGGAGACGGTGCAGTCGATCAATCGTTTTGCCATAAAAACCTCACTTCGAATTCAATTCGTTTCTTTTGATTATACCCGAACCGGGGCGATCCCGCTGAAGAGGGCGGTGCCGTCCTCCCCGATGATGATCTCCCGCAGCGGAAGGTCGGCGAAGTCCTCCGCGCGCATCCGCTCCGTCAGCAGGACAAGGGGTTGATTGCCCGACGAGCAGAAGCGCTCGTAGGCGGCCGGTTCGTCCGCGCGGAAGGGACCGCAGATCAGCGCGTCGATCGCGGAGAGGCACGCCGCCTTCGCCGGGTCGGCGCGGAGCTCCGCTTCGGTATAGCCGCTGAAGACCAGCACCGGCGGCGCGTTCCGTTCACGGAGCGCGCGGAGCAGCTCACGAAGTCCTTCCGCCTGAGCGAACGGCTCCCCGCCGGAGATCGTGATCCCATCCGGGCTGCCCTCAAGCAGCGCGTCCGCCAGGGAGGCGGCCGTCATGGACGTCCCGCCCGCGGCGTCATGCGTTTCGGGATTGAAGCAGCCGGGGCAGTTCAGCGGGCATCCCTGCAGCCAGACCACCGCCCGGCTGCCCGGTCCGTTGGCGCGGCTGCCGTGGAGCACGCGGTGGACGCGCAGTTCAACGGCGGACACGGACCTTCTCCGCGGTCTTGCTCTCGGGGCGGTCGTAATACTCGGCCTTGAGCTCCCTTTCGGGATCCTTCGCGCCGAGCAGCGTCTCAAGGTCCTTCACCGCGTCCAGGCATTCACCACCCGCGAACCCGGAAGTCTCGAGGCGGACTTTGCCGTCGGGGCCGATGGTCACTTCGATCTGTTCAACCTTCATGGGATTTCCTCACCGTTTACAAAAAACCGGCCGATGGGGGCCGGTTTTCCATAGATGCAGACTGCGGACTAATTGTAGTCGTCCTCTTCGTCGTCTTCGTCTTCCTCGATCCAGGGATCGTCTTCGTCTTCGTTCTCTTCGTCGTTCTCATCCCAATCTTTGATGTCATCGTCGTCAACGATATCATCGACGGGGAGTTCGTCGTTAGACTGGAACATCAGACAGCCCTTATCGGAATCAAGGTCAATCTGAGCCGCACTGCAATATCCCTCATCCAGGAAAGCGCAGTCCAAATATTTGCATCGAATTTTTGTAGCCATTACAGCCCTCCGTGTACAGCATCCTCCGCTGAAGGCGGAAATCCTTAATACCCTTGCGGGATTGATGGGCACATTTTACAACAAAT
>CAVCBG010000356.1:0-2108 GCA_963600285.1 Anaerovoracaceae bacterium | reverse complement strand
TACTCCACCGCGATGGAGAAGTAGTAATGCGGTTGGCCGCCGTAATGGCATTCGACGTCGAGGTCCGGGTAGGCATCTTTGACGGCGTCGATGTAGGGCTTGACTTCTTCCTCGGTCAGGCCGTTGCCGTAGAAGATCGTGATCTGCTCGTAATCTTCGGCGTTGATATCCTTCAGCAAATCCAGCAGGCCGTCCTCAATCGTATCGTCGGCGAGAACCAGGTCGCCGTTGTGCAGGCCGATGACCTGACCTTCATGAACGGTGACGCCGTTCAGATCGACGGAGCGGGTCGCCCGGGTCAGTTCGCCGGACTCAACCTGCAGCAGGGATTCGTTCATGCGTTCCACGATCTCGTCCATGTCGCCGTCCGGGTCGAGCATCAGCATGGCGGAGATGCCCTGCGCGATGTTCTTGGAGCGGATCACGGCCACCTTCTTGTCGGTCTGGCTGACGGCGTTATTCGCGGAAAGGATGATGTTCTTGTTGTTCGGCAGGATGATGACCTTGTCGGTCGGGAGGTCTTCCACGGCCTTGAGGATCTGCTCGGTGCTCGGGTTCATGGTCTGCCCGCCGGAGATGATGGCATTGACGCCGAGGCTGGCGAGGATCTTGGAGATGCCTTCGCCGGGGGAAACGGCAATCACGCCGACCTGGCCGGGTTCGACTTCCATCAATGTGTACTCCGACGCCTTCTTGCGGCGGATGTCATCCATCTGCGCGATCAGGTTCTCAATGGCGACCTTCGTCACGGTGCCGAGTTCCATGATGTAGTTGATCGGCGCGTAGAGGTTCTTGGTCGGGACGTGGATGTGCATGCGGTACATGTTATCGCCCTCGCCGACCTGGATGGAGGTGCCGATGTCGCTGAGGCGGTCATAGAAGGAGCTCAGCTCGAGTTCCTTTTTCGGGACAAAGTCGACGACGACTTCGTAGTCCTGACCGGGTTCAATGGTCTCTTCCTCGTCCATGTTGTCCAGCTGAGCAAGGGAGACGACGTCCGGGATGTCGGAATTGATGTCCAACGGCTGATCCGTCAGACGGCGCAGGAAGCCTTCGAAAATGTAATAAAGGCCGCGGCCGCCGGAGTCAACCACGCCCGCCTGCTTCAGGGTGGGGAGCAGGTCCGGGGTGCGGTTCACGGACGCGTCGGCAGCTTCAACGGTGACGTTGAGCAGCTGGGTGAAGTCTTCGCAGTTCGGCCAAGCTTCATCAACCGCGGCGGCGGTATCCTTCAGAACGGTGAGGATGGTGCCTTCGACCGGGCGGACGACGCCTTTGTAAGCGGTGTCCTTGGCCTTATTCAGCGCCTGGGAGAAGATCTGCGGGGTGATGACTTCGTACGGTTCCATCGCGCGGGCGAAGCCTCTCCACAGCTGGGAAAGGATGACGCCGGAGTTGCCGCGGGCGCCCATCAGCGCGCCCTGGGCGGCGGCCTTCATGATCTGGCCGGCGTGATTCGTGTCCATGAGGACGATATCCTGCCAAGCGGACTGCATCGTCAGCAGCATGTTCGTACCGGTGTCGCCATCCGGAACCGGGAAGACGTTCAGCGCGTTCACGATGTTCTGGTTGGTGCGGAGCCACAGCATACCGGCTTCCAGCAGGGATTTCCACTGCTTGCCGTCAAGAGTTTTCAGGGGTTCAATTTCTTCGGACATAGGGTTCAAAGTTTCCTCGTTCACGGGTCTCCAATTCTAATTATTGCCGTTGCTGACCCGGAGGCCCTTGACATGAACGTTGACGTTCTCGACGTGCAGGCCGGTCATTTTCTCAAGGCGGTACTTCACGCTGTCCGCGACGGAGTTGGCGACAGAGGTGATGCGGGTACCGTATTCGACGATAATGTACAAGTCAATGCTGACGTTCTTACCATCCGAGCGCACGTTCACGCCCTGGGTGGAGTCTTTCACAATGGCCGCGGCCAATCCCGCCGCGAGGTTTTTCGGCGCCAATCCGACGATCCCATACGACTGCTGCGCGGCATGGGACACGATCGTGCAGATCGCGCGATGGGATAAGAAAATGTTCCCATACATGTTCTGACCAGAATTTTCCATATATATTTCTCCCTCTCAAATTGTAAAACAGTTCGAGATGCCGGGTTTAAA
>CAVCBG010000355.1:0-2116 GCA_963600285.1 Anaerovoracaceae bacterium | reverse complement strand
TTGCCGTAGTCCTCTAACAGGTACGGCTTCATCGCCTCGAAAGCATCGAGATCAAGTTTTGTCGTCGCCGCGTTATCCGCGTAGATATGGTGCCTCATAGGAATGCCTTACTCGCGGTACCGAATATCGGGGATCGTGCTCTTCCCGGGGACATTGAACTCCTGCGGGTCGATGATGCAAAGCTGTTTCTTGATGACGGCGCGCATTTCTTTCGCCGGGTCAAGGCAGTACTTGATGAACTCCTCGGGGGCGATATCCTCTTTTGTTCTGGCATGCGGGTAGAGGAGCTTGACGAAAGCGGTGCAAAGGCGTTTGATCGCGGTGAGGTCGCGTTGATCGGCGCCCTTGGGAATGTCAAGGCATTCGTCGACAATGGAGCTCTGCGTCAAGTCTTCCCGGAGCGCGTGCATGACTTCCGCGAAATACTCTGTGTTGATGGCCCAGCCGTTCGCGATCATGGAGGAATTCATGCGGGGAATTTCCCACCCCGGGATGAATCCGTGGAACCGATCCAGCGTGGCGGACTCCCCGAAGACGGAGCTGATATGCTCGACCATGTTGCAATTGATGTCGAACCGGGCCGCGTCAATATTACCGAGGACGATCACGCCGGCGTCCGCGGGTGTCTGGGCGTCGAAGCCCTTGATCTCGCCGAACTCCATGTAATGCTTCAACGCCTGCTGAATCTGTCCCGGCTGCTCGAAGGTGATGGACTGCACTTCGTCGAAGCCGACATAATCAAACCGCGTCAGCAGACCGCCGGTCTTCTTGGCGTTGTCGTAGATCAATGTCGCCCGCGAAACCGTGCCGCCGCTGATCAGCCAGCCGCGTTTGCTGATTTTCTCGAAGACGTAGCTTTTGCCTGTACCTTTCGGCGCCAATTCGATCAAATTCACGCGCTTTTCAACGAATGGCAGCAGCCGGCGCAGGAAGAAGAGCTTCTTCCTCTCGCTCACGTTTCCGTCCGCGTCAACGTAGCCCTCCGGGTTATAGTCGATCGCCGTCAGGACGACGTCAATCCATTCGTGAATGTCGAACTCGGATCGATATTCCTTGAAGTCGTCCAAGTCGATGTCGTAGGGGCAGAAGGGTTTGTATTCGATCATCGCGATGAAGCCCTTCGGCTTCGACCCCGAGGGCTCGACCTGACGGGTGAGCGTGATGATGCCCCAGTTTTCGCTTTCCCGAAGCAGGGCATCCTGCCATTTTTCAACCACGTCGTTATTCACGACCCCGCCGGCGCCTCCGCGGGTTCCGCCGAAGTCGGGCAGTTCGAACAGGGTATTCCCTGTCTTGATGTCAACCGTCACGCGAACCCGCGCCAGGAATTGAACGTCCTCGCCGTTGTTCATTCGGAATTTGAACTGCTCATAATCTTCCCGGTTCGGGATGTACTTATTGATGTAGCGTTTCACCGCGTCGTAATCAATCGCCCCGTCTTCGTCGGAGAACCGCATCACCAGCCAGTCCCGCATGTACGAAGGGATGCTGAGCTTGGAGAAATATTCACTTCTTTTCGGGTCTTTGAGGACAACCATGTCCGCGAAGACCTCACGGATTTTATTCTCTAACATATCTGAACTCCTTAGAGGAACAACGTGCATCCCTGTTCTTTGAATTCGCTGATTTTGATTTTCAGGTCTTCCGTATCGCAGCCGAGATACTCGGCAAGGCAGGCGAGGCAGTAGAATTCTTCGGTGTCGGCATCGGTGAGCTTTTTCGTGAGCGCGACTTCATCTTTCGTCAATGCTTTCCCGCACTCGCAGCAGGTTTTCTTCTTCCCCATCAAAGGTCTCCTTCACCGCCGCCCAATGCCGATATGGCTGTAAGCGGCTTGTCAATGTTCACGAGGATCCCATCCGCCGCGATCGTAACGGAATGCTCTCCCGGCTTGATCCCTTCGAAGACGACCGTCCACGTCTTGCCGTCCCCGTTGTCACTGACAGCTCCGTCAATCGAACCGGCTCGGACCTTGAGGGTTTTGACCGCTTTATTGAATTCAAGCACGGCTTTCGCGGCCTTCTTTTTGATCTTCACCTCGGATTTATCCCCGGCCCACTTCACGGTCAACGGCAGCTCGGCTTTGCTGTCGAATACCACCACCGGGACGATCATC
>CAVCBG010000354.1:0-2123 GCA_963600285.1 Anaerovoracaceae bacterium | reverse complement strand
TCACGGTGCTGGTCAAGGTACCGTCGGCCTTCAGCTGTTCGCCATCGCCCGTGACATTCTTGATCGCGAGACCCTGAGACGGCGTCCCGCCCGTCACATCAATGTCGACATAGTATCCCTGCGGCTGGATATACTGATCTTTGTGTCCCGGAGTGTAATACAGCTTGGTGTCCTCGGTGATCGACGCCCCGCCGGACTTGCTGACACATTGATAATAGTACTGGTCGAGACTGCCGATATGCCTGGTGCAGTCGGCAAGTTTCCGTGCCGAGCCTGTTCCGTACCCTACATAAATTTCACTGATCACCGGAGCGTAATACTCGTACGAATAGCCAAGCGACTTCCCCGGGGTCAGCGGCATCTTGCAGGTAAAGTCGCTGATGCCTTCGGAGTCCTCCGCGTCAAACACCTTGCCGCGGGCAAGATAAAGGTCAAAATTGCGTTTCACGTATTCTCCGTCAGGAACCTGCAGGCTCCATTTCACCACGGGATCATTGGATGAAATATCGGCTCCTGAAACATCGGACGGATAAAGGAACATCACGCCCGCGTCCACGGAAACTCCGGCATCGAGCGAAGACATGCTGCTGCCTATTTTCTGCGATTCAGACGAGAAAGACACGACTAAGGAATATGTCCCCGACTGAGTCAAAGTCGGAATTTCGAAAACGATATCCTGAATCTTCCCGTCTTTGTAAACCAGATTGCCGACAGTTTGTGACAGGTAGTTGACGCTGTTCTTCCACAGGTTCACTTTAGCCTTGCCGAGAATTTCACCGTCCTGCAGCGCGGAAGTCTTGCCGGTAAGCGCGAAACTCAGCGTACCGCGCAGGCCGTTGCCGACTCTGGGCGGATTATCACTGCTGTAATCTTCGTAAGAGACCGTTGAACAGTCAGCGCCGCTGTAATAGATATTCTGCAGCTTAAGGGACGGCGTCACCGTCGGCGCTTTCACCGTGACATTGAAGTCCGAGTACAGCGTCACTACGTTCGCCCCATTACGGCTGACCGTTAACCCGGGGCTGTATATACCCGGATCAATAAACCCAACAGGTACAATACAATAAGCGTCGTCTTCACTACATTCTATCGAGCAAGGATTCGGTGACGCATCCCGGTTATAGCACATCACGCTTTGTTCTGCCGTAAAGGTATAAGCGCCATAATCGCTGCTGCCGGAAGGTTGCTGTTTTACAAACAGGTAATACTCCTTCCCGGATTCAACTTCTTTTCCTTTGTATGAAGTACCTCCGGATGACGAGCTGGCATCCCTGATATCGGTGATAGTCCATGTGTCTGTGCTTTTAATGCCGCCATAGTAGAGATACACTTTCGGTGTGGAACTTTGACCGTATTCAGTCCAACCCGTATCGGCATAATGTGAGTCACCGGAATAACTGATTTGCAGTATACCGGTAAAGTAAGAATTAACACTGCGGGCGGTTTCTTCACTCAATTCAAAGAAATACGGATCCTGACTGATCAAAATCGAGGCAGAATATTTACCGGCACCGCTCAACTTCTCATGCGCGCTCACCTGTCCCGGCTTGCCCGTATAAATGGTATTTTCCGTGGAAGTCCAGCTGTGGGAAGATGTCGCCTTGTATTGCCAGAGCTGCATTGTCACAACGCCGTCCGGTGTATAAGTCTTGCCGGACTCACAATAAAATGTCAGATCGTAGGTAATATAACTCTCGCGTTTTGTGTCCAAAGCCACGACCGTATTTTCCGATCTCCTCAGGGTTTTGGTTTGAGTCTTGTCCGCGTTGGAAAAGACTGTCGTTGAGTCCGTAGGATAAAGCGAGCCGTCCTTATTGTAAATCTTGATATTCGAAATCGAAACCGTGCACGTATCCGTCTCTTCAACGGTCTTCACCTTGACGTTGGACGACACCGCGGACTTGAAGTTCGAGTCGCCGCTGTAGGACGCCTGCAGGGTGTAGATCGTGCTGCTGATCGTCGGTGTCAGCTGACATTCCGCGGTGTTTCCGCCGTTCGCGAGCGGCAGGGAGATCTCGCAGCTGCCGCCGTAGTTATCGGTGACCGTGATCGTCCCATCGGCGATATTGAGAATCGTGCCCGAGGTCATGGTGTTGTCAAGCGAGACGCCGACCGTATACGGC
>CAVCBG010000353.1:0-2123 GCA_963600285.1 Anaerovoracaceae bacterium | reverse complement strand
GTTGCGCTTTCCGCCTGCGGAAACGCCGCGACCCCGGAACCGACTCCCGATATGAACGCCTTCGCGACCAGCGCCGTCCAGACTGTTGAAGCCCGCTACACCGAAACCGCGCTCGCCATGCCGACCGAAACCCCGGCGCCGACTTACACCCCGGTCAGCCTCCCGACCGCGACTGCCGATTCCGCAGTCCTCGTGCTGCCTACCTCGGAAGAAATGATCACCAATGATGCCGCCGCCGCGAGCACCGGTACCGATGCTTCCGCCGCCGCTGCTTCCGCTTCGGGTGACGCCGCTGCCGTTGCCGCTGTTGTTCCGACCGCGACGACTGCCGCGTCTTCTTCCACCGGCAACAAAGCCTCTTATGAAGGCCAGACCCCGACCGATGGTACGCACGTAAAGGCCGGCGAGGAATTCGATATCACCTGGTATCTCGTGAACACCGGCACCACCACCTGGACCACCGACTACTCCATGCGCTACTTCACCGGCACGAACTTCTCCAAGCCGGGTAAGACTTACTACCGTCTGAACGCTGCTGTTGCCCCGAATGAAACCGGCGCCTGCAGCATGGACGCTGTCGCCCCGACCACGCCGGGCACTTACCAGATGTCCGCTGTTCTCGCCAACGAGAACGATGAGAATTTCATGATCGTCGACATCACCATTGTTGTTGACTGATGGAGGAATGAATGAATAAAAAACTCTTCACGGCTTTATGCGCAATTATTGTCGTCGTCATGAGCTTCGGCGCTGCCTGCGCTGAGGATGTTGACAGCCTCGTTGATATGATCCGCACGGAAGTCGCCGCCACGGTTTACGCCGAAATCCAGGGCACCCTGTCCTCCGACGGCTACGAAATCATCGTCAAGAACGAAGGCACTCCCTCCCCGCTGGTTGACTCCGGCATCGTCTGGGGTACCTGGAAACCGACACCGACTTACTATTCCTACGCGGCCAAGCTGACCAAGCAGGATAAGAATTACATGCACTACGCCCACGGCGTTCAGTTCACCGTGACCTGGACGATCCAGAACACCGGTCCGTTGGACTGGACGGATGAATTCTACTTCCGCTACGTTCAGGGCCAGGGCTCCCTTGACGGCGACCTCGAGTTCGTCGCCTATCCTGTCGCCAAAGGCGATACCGTCACCTTCTCCCGCTCCTTCGAGTGCGCGGACGAACCGGGCATCTACAACTCTTATTGGGAACTCGTCGATGATGACGGCGTCGTCATCCTTGACAACATCTGGGTTGGCTGGCAGGTCGATGACTGGCGTCAGTAATTCGCCCGAGATGAAAACGAAAATAAAAGCCGAAGCCGAAAAGCTCGGCTTTTGTTTTTGCGGCTTCACCGCGGCCGGGATCCCGACGGACTTCCCGCGTTACGAACGCTGGCTCGAGTCCGATCCCTACGGCACGATGACCTGGATGGCGCGGGCGGACCATATTGCCAAACGCGCCGACCTCCGCGCCCTGCTGCCCGAAGTGCGGACCGTCTGCGTCCTCGGCGTTCCCATGCCCCTGGTCGCGCCGGCGGACGAATACGCCGTCGCCTCCTATGCCCATTACGCCGACTATCATGAGAGCATCAAGGACCTGGCGGAAAAATTGATCGCCGCCGTTGATTTAGATTGTCCGTACCGGATCTGTATTGACGCCGAACCCATTCTCGAGCGAAGTCTCGCCGTCCAAGCCGGTCTCGGCTGGATCGGGAAAAGCTCGATGTTCATCTCCCCGACGAACGGCTCCGCCGTCTTCCTCTGCGAGATCCTGCTCGGGGTTGAGATTGAGCCCGATGCCCCGTACACCAAAGACGGCTGCGGGACTTGCAAACGGTGCGTCGAGGCCTGTCCCGGACGGTGTATCGATCCCGAGACGCGGACGATCCGCGCCGACCGGTGCGCCGCCTACCTGACCATTGAGCATAAAGGCGAATTCACCGCCGAACAGCGCGCCATCGTCGGCACCCGCCTCTTCGGCTGCGACGAATGCCTGCGTGCCTGTCCGTGGAACGCAAGAGCTTCGCACCAAACCCCGCTCCCGCCCGCGTCCGCGATCCCCACTCCCGCCGACGCCTCCCTGTCCGAGCAGGAATACAAACAGAAATTCCAAAACACCCCCGC
>CAVCBG010000352.1:0-2123 GCA_963600285.1 Anaerovoracaceae bacterium | reverse complement strand
TTCAAGGAAGCCGACGACCTCAAGAATACCTTCATTTCGACCATCAGCCACGAACTGAAAACCCCGGTCGCGATCATCAAAGGTTACGCCTCAACATTGAATTTGCAGGACGCGGATTGGGACCAAGAGACGATCCGCGAATCCCTGAACGTCATCGAGGAAGAGGCCGACCGCCTGACCGGCATGATCAACGACCTGCTCGACGCCTCACGATTCTACGCAGGGACCTTGAAGCTGCATCGGATCGACTTCCTCATCCCCGAGCTTGCGGAATCCGTTCGCAAACATATGCAGCCGCAGTGCGGAGAGAATAAAATTCTGGTGGACTTCCCGGATAATTTCCCGATGATCAACGCCGACGAAGACCGTATCCGCCAGGTGCTGACGAACCTTATCTCGAACGCGATCAAATACGCCGCCGGGTCGGATATTCTGATCAAAGGCGAAACGGTTGAGAACTTCGTCGAAGTCTCCGTGATTGACGGCGGCCCCGGCCTTTCCGCGGAGACGGCGAAGCATGCCTTCGACCGCTTCTACCGCGCGAAGGAGACATTCAACCAGGTCAAGGGCACCGGTCTCGGCCTGTTCCTCTGCAAAGCCATTGTCGAGGCGCACGGCGGCAAGATCCGCGCGGGGAACCGAAACGATGGGGAGCACGGCGCGGTGTTTTCCTTTACACTTCCTTTGGAATCCGACGGGAAGCAGAGCTCCATTGATTTCTCCGAAAAGGAACAATTCTGAATCTAAATCCGTTTTTGTAAGTGAAATCCGACACTATCAGATTAAGCTGATATAATGGGTTTGATTTTTGAAAAAAATAAAGGAAGTGTAACATGAGTTTAACAGGCATTATCAACGCGATCTACTCTTTCTGCCAGAATGCCATGCAGATCATGGGATATCCCGGTCTGGCGCTGGTCATGTTCCTCGAAAATGTATTCCCGCCGATCCCTTCTGAAATCGTCCTCCCCGTCGCGGGTACGCTGACGGTTTCCGCGGATCCGAACATCGCGCCGAAGTTCAACATCGTCTCCGTTATCATCTGGGGTACGGTCGGTACCTTCGCCGGTGCCTGGCTCTGGTACTGGGTCGGCTATCTCATCGGTGAGAACAACGTCCGCAAGCTGCTGCGCAAAGTCGGCAAGTACATCCGCATTACCGAAAACGACCTCGACATCTCCAAGCGCTGGTTTGAGAAGTACGGCGAATGGTGCGTATTCTTCGGCAGAATGATCCCGATCATCCGCACGCTGATCTCCGTCCCCGCCGGTCTTGCCAAAATGCATTGGCTGAAGTTCTCCATCTTCACCCTCATCGGTACGACCCTGTGGAACACCTTCCTGGCCTTTGCCGGCCGCATCCTCGGCGACAATTACACGATCATCGTGGACTTCATTGATAAGTTCAAGGTCGTCATCATCGTGGTCTGTGTCGTAGCCTTCGCGATCTTCTTCTTCAACAGAGTCCGCAAGGAAAAGCAGCAGAAGGCCGCGGCGCCCGAAGCTTCCGAAGCTCAGGAAAATCAGGAAACCAAGGAAGACTGATCCTTCAATTGAAATACATGAACGGCAGAGAATTCAACGCTCTGCCGTTTTTTGATCGTATAATTCAAGCATGAATAAAAATTTCCGCAACATTGCCCGCGTTCTTTTTGTCGTTCTTTTCTGCGTAACCCTTCTCTGCGTTCTGAACCGTACCGGAAGCCTGATCCTGACCTGGAAAGAGCTTCCCATCGGCGACATCACGCATGATTCCGGATACGGATACTATGCCTTCATCCCGGATGAGAATGTCAGCAAGCTTGATCTGCCCATTTTCCTCATGGAAGACGGCGAGGTGATTCAGAATCCGCCGCTTTCGGTCAATGAGGACAGAACCGCCGAGATCAAGCTCAACGGCGGCGGTTCATACACGGTGTATTCGAACAACGACCTGTATTTCTCCGCCTCGGATAACGATCCCGAGAGCCACGGGTATTCGGTCCTGGTCCCCGAGATCATTCGGATGCGCTGGCTGCTGATTCTCCTCTTCATCACGGCCGGGCTTGACGGAACGCTGGTATTGCTTGAGCGGAAGAATTGGAAAGACCTGGGTCGGCTGGCGGTTTATCCCGCGGTGATGGT
>CAVCBG010000351.1:0-2124 GCA_963600285.1 Anaerovoracaceae bacterium | reverse complement strand
CAAGGAGGACAATCATGATCGACTTACACGCGCATTCCACCTGTTCGGACGGATCCCTGACCCCGACGGAACTGATCCGCCTGGCCAAAGAGATCGGCCTCGAGGCCATCGCGCTCACCGACCATGACACCTCCGACGGCATCCCCGAATTCATCCGCGCCGGCATGGAGGCGGGCATCGAGACCGTCCCCGGCATGGAGACCGCGGTGAACATGGACGGCCGCGAAGTTCATCTCGTCAGCCTCTATGCCGACATTGAACATCCCTCGCTGAAACAGCTCATCGCCGACATGACCCGCTACCGCAACGAGCGGAATGAAGAGATGCTCGATTTGCTGACCGCGGCGAAGTACCCGATTCGCAGGGAAGACATTCAATCCTTCGGAAGCCGTTCCGTCTCCAGAGCGCACATCGCCGGCCTTCTGGTTGACCGCGGCGCCGCTGCGAATTTCAAAGACGCCTTCGTCCACATCATCGGCCCCGGCTGTCCCTGTTATGTGGAGATGCGCACGCCCGAGCCGGAGGAATACTTCGCCGCCATTCACGAATCCGGCGGTCTGGCATTCGTGGCGCACGTGCATCAGATCGACCGCAAGGACGAAGACCACAGCTTCGCCATTGCCGAACGCCTCCTCGACCTCGGCGCGGACGGCCTCGAGACCCTTTACTGCGAATACGACGACCACCTCCGCGCCCGCACGGAAGAGATTGCTTCCCGCCGCGGCGTGCTCCGTTCCGGCGGCAGCGACTTCCATGGGAAGTATAAGAAGGGCCTGAACCTCGGCACCGGCTACGGTGATTTGGCGGTTCCGTATTCGTTTCTGCGAGTGATTAAAGAGAAATTGGGAAAATAAAAAAGCGCGGCTTCATCAGCCGCGCTTTTTTGATGAAAGCTTATTTCTCTGCGATGTAAAGGATCGCGTCAACAGTCGTCGGGACTAATTTGTTCCGCGCGAAATACGCGGCCACGTCACCGGTGATGGCCTGTTTGATGATGACCGTGCTGCCCGGAGTGATGCCGAGTGTTTCAAAGGCGTCTCCGGCGACATAAATCAATTCACCGTTTTGATCATAGATCGCCGAGGTGATATAAAAATCCTGCAGGATTTCGGAGGACACATTCGCGATTGTTACATTCACGTAATTATCATATTTCTCCGAACTGCTGTATTGAACGTCAGCGATGCACGGCTGTTTCGTGTACTTCGTGCCGTATGTACCGGCTTTGATGGAGAAACGGTAATCCACGACCGTGGATGTTTGTAATTCCGATTCATAAATCCATTCGTCGATATACGCGTAATCACCCGGTTCCAAATAAATCGTGCCCGGAGATGTGCTGACATATTCCTCGGACAGGATGATATCATCATCTTCGGAAAAGCCGAACAATTTGCCGCCCCATTCGGTATAGGCACCGGTGTCGCCGGTGTTCTCGATTTTCGCGAAGAAGAAACCGTCCGAATCACCTTCTGCTGTGATCAGAATTTTATCGGTGACGGTGAATTCCGCTTCGGCAAAGGCAGACACGGCGCAGCAGAGGACGGCTATCAGTACAGGAATAAGTAAAAACTTCTTGCTCATAACATTCTCCTTGGTTGTGGGGTTGCTGTGAGGCAATCATAACATGACGCGAATATTCGGTCAAGGGCAGAAAACAGCGCGGCCGATAAAGCCGCGCTGTTTTTTCAATGGACTATTTTCCTTCGGCGGTGAAGTAGTATTTCCCGCCGGATGTCCCTCCGTATATACGGATACGGTCGAAGGTGACGGTTTTCCCGATGTTTGAAGATAAGTTTTTGATGTAATCCATCAAAACCTCCTCCTGCGATTCATCCAGGAAAATGTTGTTGTCCGCCGCCAGGAAGAAAGCCAGCAGCGCCGTCCAAAGCTGGGTGCCGTTGGTACCGGCGAGCGAAAAATGAATCTTCGCGTATTCGCAGTCCTTTTTCAACGATGTTGAATACAGGGTGATGGTATACCCGCCGACGGTTTCGAACGTGTATGCCCCGTAGTGTTCCTGCAGCGACCCGGAGCAGAATCTTCCTTCGTAAGCTCCGTTGGCAATGTAGCAGAACCGCGTATAAAATTCATCCGGGTTGATCATCAGGTCTCTCGCCGAGC
>CAVCBG010000350.1:0-2131 GCA_963600285.1 Anaerovoracaceae bacterium | reverse complement strand
TGTTACACACCGCCGGGAAGCGAGCCATGAAAGAGACCATCGAACAGATCCTGCATCAAGAAGTTGAAGAACACCCCTTCGCCCAAGAGGAAAATCTCCCCTTGGCCTGCCGGGGTGCCTTTGACATCAAGCAGCTCGAGATCAATCGTCAGCCCTTCCTGCTCGCCGAACCCATCGACGCCATGAATCTGACCGAACTGCGCAAAAGCCGTTCGCAGCTGGAGCGCGCCGCCGGCTGTCCCTGCGCGTTTTACCTCAAAACAGTCAATCAATACGCCGCCGCGAAAATGCTTGAGGAAGGAATCCCCTTCGTCCGGGAAAACCGGCAGATTTACCTTCCTTTCCTCGGAATGCTGGTCACGGACAAAGCGGAGCGCGAAGCGAAGCCCGCCGCGGAGCTTTCCTTCCTGACGCAGAAACTTCTGCTCAAAGCACTTTACGAGACTTGGCAAGACGTAACCGCGGCCGAAGCCGCGCGGATGCTCGGCGTCTCGCGAATGTCCGGCACCCGCTGCTTTGACGAGATTGAATCCTTGGGACTGCCCTTCCTTCGGACGGAAGGGAAATCCCGCCGGTTTGACGCCATGCCGGACCGGAAACAGATGTGGGAAACCCTGCGCCCGGTCCTGCGGAATCCGGTCATCCGCGCGTTCCGGTCCGACGAATTGATCCCCGGCGAATTTGTTCTCAGCGGCCTCACCGCGCTTTCGGCGTATTCCATGCTGAACGAGGACCGTTGCAAGTATTACGCGGTCCCGAAAGGCGCGCTGCGTCATCTCGACCTCGGCACCGTCAATGAAGTCCCGCCGGAAGAGGAAGCCGCGTGCGTCATTCAGGAAGTGGGATACTTTCTCCCCTTCGGAGACGGAAAGGCGGTCGACCCGCTCTCCATCGCGCTGATGCTGTCCGCGAAAGAGCTTGAGGATCCCAGAGTGGAGACCGCCGTCAATGAAATGCTGGAGGATTCATTGCGGAAGCTCAATCTATGATTTCCACCCGGATTTTCAAACGAAAAACCGTTTGAATTATGATATGATTTTAGATCATATAGAGTTATTTGCAAGATGATTGGAATAATGACCATCTGCCTTGGGAGCATTTCCATTATCTGCCGGAACATTCAGAGATCAGCCTATTTTTAAAGGGGAAGAAGATGGAAAATTTCACTCAAAAATTAAGAGATAAAGTTACCTTTGAAAAAGTTCTTGCAAACGCGATGCGTACTCCCGGAGTCAAAATCGACAGAGCAAAATTTTTAAAAAAAGAACTTTTAAGGTATTGCTCCGAAGATGTAATAGAAGAGGCTGTCAAGACCAACCCCGCAAAAGCCGGAATATCCAAGGAAACGGTCAACGAGATTTCTCTGCATGTCATTAATTACGAAACCGCAAAGGTAACTTCCGTTTCAGCACTTGCCAGCTTACCCGGAGGGGCTGCGGCAGTTGTGACAACAGCTGCGGATATTACGAACTACTTTGTATTTGTTCTTCGCGCGGTGCAAGAGCTGGCTTATCTATATGGCTTTGAACAGTTCGAATTCTCTGAGAACGATTTGGATTCTGAGACTATGAACTACGTTCTTGTTTTTATCGGGGTCATGTTTGGTGTCCAAGGTTCTACAACAGTTTTAAAAAATTTCGCGAATACTTTTGCAAAGCATGTGTCAAAAAAATTAGCGCAAAAGACTCTAACCAAAGGCACCTTCTATCCTATCGTAAAGAAGGTTGCTCTCAGTGTTGGTGTTCGTATGACCAAACAAATCTTTGCTAACGGCGTTGCGAAAATGATTCCTGTTTTGGGCGCAGTATTCTCCGGCGGGCTGACATATTCAATGTTCAAGCCGGGATGCATGAAATTGCGGGAGCAATTAATGTCCTATAATCTTTGCGACCCGGAATATTACAAAACAGCTGATACCGAAGCCGCTGATATTAATACCGTGGATGAATGTGAGGATGAGTGTGAGTGCGAGTTTGATAGCGATTATGATAGCGAGTGCGATGGCGAATGTGATCTTGGTACTGAATCCGAAGCTGCATAATTAATATCGGAGGCAACACACCCATGATCAAAATTCTCTTTATCTGTCACGGAAATATCTGCCGGTCGCCGATGTGCGAATTCGTCATGA
>CAVCBG010000349.1:0-2135 GCA_963600285.1 Anaerovoracaceae bacterium | reverse complement strand
ACAACCGTGACCCCGGAGGCCAACACGGAAGGCGATACAACCGTGACTCCGGATGACAACACGGATGACAATACAACCGTGACCCCGGATTCAACCGACGACACCTGTCCCGAAGGTGAGAATTGCGAAGAAGAAGAAGACACCTGCGAAGAAGGCGAAGACTGCGCGGAAGATGTAGATGATGAAGCCGCGAGTGCGAACAGCGTTATTGAAGAAGGGAAGCTTACCTCTCTGACCCTTTCCACCCCGGCGGACAATGATGTTATCACTTCTTCCCCGGTGACCTTTACATGGGTTTACAATACCGACGGCAGCAAAAACGCCGTGAATGCGACCTTTACGCTGACCTTACTGGCCTCCGGCGGTGAAAATTCAAGCGCAAGCGTCACGGTCGATTCCGCGTCCTGCTCCAACGCGATCTGCACTTGCTCCCTCGACGTGGCAAAGACGATGGGCATTACGAACGGCACCGTGACTTGGTCTGTCAGCGCTACGTATAAGGACGGTGACAGCGACGCCACGATCTCCTCGACGAATCCTTCCAGCAAGACCTTCACGCTTCAGGTTCCCGACGAACCCGATCCGGAACCGGAACCTGTCGTTGAGAAGCCGGCCGCCCCGGTGCTTGAATGCCCGAAGGGCCGCTACATGGTCCGCACGCTCGGCTTCTACTGGGCTCCGTCCGAAGGCGCCGACACCTACACCGTGAACTGGAGCGACGATAAGGGCCACAGCGGCAAGATGACGCTGAGCGACAACGACGCCACCTGCCAGGCCGGCCGCTGCATTACGTACGCGACCCTGCCGGGTACCGGCAACTACACCTGGACCGTGACCGCGTCCAACAGCGCGGGCAAGACGAAGTCCAAGTCCATGAGCTTCGAGATCGCGTCCAATGTCACGACCCCGACTCCGTACGCGCCGAACACCAGCTACTACAACCGCAACTATCCCGCCTTCCAGTGGGAAGACGTTCAGGACGGCGTGACCGATTACCGCATCCAGGTCGTCGGCAAGTACAACAACCACATCTACTGGGACCGCTGGTTCAGCACGCGCGACCTCTACATCGGCGACGGTGTCTGCTATGTTCAGACCGACCTCTTCCTGCCGGCGGGTACGTACAGCTGGCGTGTCATGGGCCGCAACAGCGAGTTCAACTCCGGCTGGTCTTCCTGGCTTGACTTCACCGTCTACTGCGACTACTGCAATGCTTCCGGCGCGTACTACGGCACCTATACCAATACCACGCCGACCCCGACCTACCCGACGGCGACCATTACCGTCCTCAACCCGAACTATCAGTGGCGCACACTGACCGGCGCGGCCTATTACATCATTGATGTCTACGACTCCACCGGCAAGCAGGTGCTCGAGCAGAACGTCAATTCCACGAACTGCACGGCCGAACTCTGCACCTGGACGACGACCACCTCCCTCCCGGGCAACGGCACCTATACCTGGTCCGTCAAGGGCTACGGCGCCAATAACGGGCTGTGGGGTTCCTCGACGGGTTCCTTCACCGTTCAGGCCGAGATCAAGTTGAACGCGATCACCTTCCGCACCCCGGTCGAGGGCGGCTACCTGAGCCAGGATACCCCGCTCGTGATCTGGACCGACCCCGGCGACACCTGCGTGATGTTCGAGGTCTCCATCTATGACAACACCGACGCCCTGCTGCTGACGGCTCAGTTGAACCGCGAACAGGCTTGGTGCGACGGCCTGACCTGCTCGATCCAGTTCGCCACCATCCCGGACGGCGAGAATTACAAGATCAGCGTCACGCCGTACTCCGAGCTGAACACCGCCGGCGAGACCGCCACCCTGACCTTCAATAAGGGCGTGCAGCCGCTGAAGCTGACCTCCCCGAAGGAAGGCACGGTCGCTCAGTCCCGTCCGATGTTCCGCTGGACGCTGGATGCCGGTGAGGGCGCTTCGTATGAACTGCTCCTCACCGATGCCAACGGCGTCAGCACGTTGATCTCCCCGCTGGTCTGCGGCGAGAACGGCGTCACCTGTGAAGACGGCGAGGCGTTCTACATCCCGACCGACGCCCTCGTTGCCGGTACGTACACCGCCAAGCTCGGCATCCAAGGCGCGAGTTCGATCGGCGAGCCGGTGAATTTCACGGTAAA
>CAVCBG010000348.1:0-2137 GCA_963600285.1 Anaerovoracaceae bacterium | reverse complement strand
AGCGTTGTGAGCGAAAATATTAAACGCCCGACATTCGAAGTCACGCTTCAATTATGTTATCTGGTCTCTGGTCTCTCTGAAAACTCCTAACTCCTAACTGTCATTATCGGGCGCTTTTCATTCATTGCAATGCGTCAATCACCTCCCCGATATCTCCCCCAATGCAGATCGACTGCCGTCGTATCTCCTCGGGGCAATCTGCCTCGTCGAGGTTGACGCAGGCGTAGATCGCATTCAGATTCTCGGACGTCATCTTCCAAAACGGATACTTGATGATCCCCGGCGTATTCAGACCGACGCCCAGCTCCAGGAAAAGGATCTTCCGTCCGGCATGGGCGCGGAGGAAGTTGATGTATCGTTCCGCGGCCCGGTGCCAGCCTTCGTCCTCCACGAATGTATCATCCGCGCGGAGATTCGTCGTCATGGGACGGCCGCACCGCGGGCAGACGGGGATCAGCTCCGTCGGGATCTTCATATTCTCCTGCCGCGCGGCCATCTCGCGGATCGCGGCTTCGTTGTCAAAAGTCTCACGGCAGCACGGCGCGCTGCATTGAAACAGGCCGTAATCGCCCTGCGTGTAGAAAAGCCGTTCCTTGTCGAAGCCCGCCTTCTGAAAGCAATGGTCAACATTCGTCGTGAGCACGAAATAATCCTTACCGGCAACCAGCTTCAGAAGGTTGTCGTAGACCGGCTTCGGCGCGTCCGTGTAGCGGTTGATGAAGATGTACCGGCTCCAATACGCCCATCGCTCCTCGGCAGTCGGAAACGGATAGAACCCCGCGGAGTACATATCCTCGAAGCCGTATTTATCAATAAAATCCGCGAAATTCGCCTCAAAGCGCTCCCCGCTGTAGGTGAATCCGGCCGCCGTGGACAGTCCGGAACCGGCACCGATGAGGACGGCGTCGGCGTCGCGGATTGCCGTCCGCAGCCGTTCAATCGGTTCGGAGGAGCTTTTCGTAGATGTCTTTGTCCAAATCTTTGAAAACATTGAAGACCACCTTCTTGATACTTGTCCGCTTTCGCCGAAATTCTTCGACCGTCCTGACCGCGATTTCGGCGGCTGATTCATTCGGAAAATGAAATTCCCCCGTCGAAATGCAGCAGAACGCGATGCTCTCGAGGCAGTTCTCGGCCGCGAGCTCCAGGCAGGAACGATAGCACGAAGCCAACAGCCGCTCATCCTCCTCGGAAACTTCACCCGCGACGATCGGCCCGACGGTATGAATCACGCAGCCGCACGGCAGATTGAACGCCGGCGTGATTTTCGCCCGGCCGGTGAGCTCCGGGTATTCCTGCCGCGCCATCAATTCCGCGCACGCCAGCCGAAGTTGGACGCCGGCGTAGGTGTGAATGGCGTTGTCGATGCAGCGGTGATTCGGGACGTAGCAGCCGGTCAAGCCGCTGTTCGCCGCGTTGACGATGGCGCCGCATTTGAGCGTGGTAATGTCCCCCTGCCAAAGGCACATCCCCGGGCGGATCGGTTCGATATCCGCGGCGTCGGTGATGCCTTTCGCGGCGGTTTCCGCTTGCAGATAGGCATCCTGCACCCGCAGAAAATCCTCCCCGATCCTCGCCGGCTCCCGGACATTCATCAGCGCGCGCAGCAATCGCTTCTGCCGCTCCGCGTCCTCCGGGATCACATGATCCTTGGTGGCGGGGTATTCATTCAGCAGATATTGAATGAGAAACAGCCGTTTTTCGCGCTGATCCATTCTCAAGACCTCTTTTTCGGTGACCTTATCCATGCCGCGTACCTCATCCTTGCGTTTTACAGTATAATAACGCCGTAAGTCATTTTCGTAAAGTAAGCACTAATTAGTGCCGAAGTTACCAAATGGAAACTATTGGGCGGCTGCCCGGATCCGGAGTTATATATGAGCGAAAATACAGGAAAGAACGAATTGCCCGCCTGCCCGGTTGAAACGACGCTGACCTTGATCGGGGATAAATGGAAGGTGCTGATCCTGCGGGACCTGATGCCCGGCACGAAGCGCTTCGGCGAGCTCAAGAAGTCCATCGGCAGCGTGTCGCAGAAGGTGCTCACGTCCCAGCTTCGCGCCATGGAAGCAAGCGGCCTTGTTCACCGCGAAGTCTACGCCGAGGTCCCGCCCCGCGTCGAGTATTCGCTGACGGA
>CAVCBG010000347.1:0-2151 GCA_963600285.1 Anaerovoracaceae bacterium | reverse complement strand
GACGCGGGAAGTCCGAGCCGAAGTTCGGCGTAACCGGAAAAGCACGCCGCCGGCAGCCGGCATTATAATTAAAACACCGCCAAATCGAAAAGGGAGTGCGAAGAATGAAGTATATAAAATATTGGATTATTCCGGTGGTCCTGCTTGTGCTAATGGTTTTCTGCTGCAATCAGTTCTCATATTATCGTGGGATGATGCAGCAGGCTGAATATAAGGAAGCAGATCTCGCGGAACAGGTGCAGGAAGCTTACGATGACGCCCTCTATGAGGACACGACCGGCTTGCTGCGCTATGATGTGTTCAAATCCTCCGAAAATTACGCGATTCACGAGCTCAAGAGCGGGGAGCAGGTGCTGCATATCAATGTCGGCTTTGGCTCGCTTGACCGCGGTTTGAAGAATATCAACGACACCTACGGCCACATCAACGGCCGCCACGCGATCATGGACTTTGCCGAACTGCTGAAGGAAGTCTTCCCCGAAAATCAATTCGTTATCTGCCATCGCGGCGGTTCTGCCTTCCTGGTTTACGGCGTCGGCAGCTTCACTACCGATGACATTCTCGGCTACTATGAAGCGCTGAAGACAAAGTGGCACGACACGACTTATCAGGTTTGGGACGGCACCGGCTCCGTTGACGGAATGGCGCTGCTCTTCCTGGCGGATTCCACCCCGGACAACGGTATGAGCTTCAAGACACTCAAGAACACGCTTGTTTACAAGAAGCTCGCGCTGCGCGATGTCACCAACTGCGGTTACGTCATCATGACCGGTAAAGATACCTACATCTCCAGTGTTGAGATCGATGAATCCCAATATTTGGAATCCAAGAATGCTGACATCAACTGATAAGGAGGAACGCGATGAATAACAAGAAGCTTTCAGCAATTTCTTTCATGGTCAGCGCGATCCTGATTGCCGCCATCATTTTCCTGGCTTACGGTATTTATGACGCGGATGTCAGAACCAAAGCAGCTGATGAACAGAGCAAGCGCTACCTGGTCAACCTTCAGGAACTGGATGATCTCGCCCATAAGACCTCTCTGACCGGTCTCCTGACGCTGGACGCGTTCATGGAAACCCTGGAGCCGAGATTCGAAGCCGGGGATTTCGGAGGCGTTTCCGCTTTCGTCTCCTTTGACGGCGACAACATGGGAAAACTGAATGAAACTTACGGTCAGTCGGCGACGAACCGCCTGGTCTATGAAATCGGCCTGGTCGTCAAGAAGTACTTCCCCGAAAATGAGAACAACATCGTCTGCAATGTCGGCGACCGCAGCGATGAATTCTATATGATGCTCACCGGCCGTTCCTCTAAAGAGGAGCTGCTCGCCGAAGTTGAAGCGATGCAGCAGGGCATCCGCGACATCGAAGTCCTGTCCGATGACGGCAGAACCGTGAAGGGTACCGTCAGCGTCGGCATCGCCTTCTACGGTGAAGATGAAGGCGGAACGGATTTCAACGAAATGTTCGAAAACTCCGACAGCGCTGCCTATGCCGCCAAGGAAGCCGGCAAGGACTGCTATCGCGTTTACGGTGAGGAGGAATAATTATGGCTGAACAGACTGCAAACAAACAGAATGCCGCTTCTTATAAGAAGTATTATGTCATCGGCATCCTGATCCTTGCCGCGGCAGTGATTGCCGGCGCGATCCTTTTCGGCAATCTCTACAACCGCGCCAACCTCAAGGCAAACCTGAATGTCGTCGAAGGCGAATCCTATTTCAGCGCCGAAGATGTCGCCGCGTATATTTACAAGTATGGCAAACTGCCGGACAACTATGTCACGAAGGGCGTCGCGGAGCTTTCCGGCTGGATCGGGGGCAGTGTTGAGACGACCCTCCCGGGCAAAGCCATCGGCGGGGATTACTTCTATAACGCCGCCGCTCAGAACAACCTGCCTGATGCCGTCGGACGTATTTACTACGAGTGTGATGTGAACACCCAAGGCCTTGAGGACCGCGGTCAGGAACGGCTTCTCTACACCAATGACGGAGTTGTCTTCTACACCGCCGATCATTACACGACCTTTACGCAGCTTTATTGATCCGCCGCGTAAGTCCGAACGATCAACAGCCGACATTCATCAGAATGCCGGCTGCTGTTTATCATGTTTTTTTCAGTAATTCGTATATCGAGGCGGAATTTATTA
>CAVCBG010000346.1:0-2155 GCA_963600285.1 Anaerovoracaceae bacterium | reverse complement strand
CTTAATTAAGGAAATCCTGCTATCATGAATACAGAGGTAAGATTATGGCAAAGATATTAATCGCTGACGACGACATCAACCTTTTGAAGATGCTCCGCCGTACCCTTGTATATGAAGGCTTCGACGTCGTGACCGCGCAGAACGGCGAGGAAGCTTTGGATAAAATCCACACCGAACAGCCGGATTTGGCCGTGCTCGACTGGATGATGCCGAAAATGGACGGCATCTCCGTCGTGGAGACCCTCCGCGAAGTCGACAGCGGCATCCCGATCATGATGCTGACCGCCCGCGACGCCGTCGAGTTCCGCGTACAGGGACTCGAGAGCGGGGCCGACGATTATCTTGTGAAGCCCTTCGCGCCGGCGGAGCTTGTCGCCCGCATCAATACGCTGCTGCGCCGCGCCAATCCGAAATCCATCGAGAAGGAACTGACCTTCTCCTACCTGCGCATCATCCCCGCCACCCGCGAGGCCTTCGTCGACGATCAGCGCATTTCGCTGACGCCGACGGAGTTCGAACTGCTGCACCTTTTCATGCTGCACCCGAAGCAGATCCTCGAGCGCAGCCAGATCCTGCAGCGCATTTGGGGCTATGAAGCCTTCGGCGAGGAAAACGTGATGGAAGTCTACATCGGCTACCTTCGCCGCAAAACGGAATTGGACGGACGCAAACGCCTCATCCAGACCGTCCGCGGCCTCGGCTATGTATTGAGAGAGGATTAATTTATGTCGCTCCGGGTCAAACTGACGATCCTGATTTCCGCGCTGCTGACGCTGTCCCTTTCGCTGATCTCGCTGGTTGTTTACAAGCAGCAGGAGACGAGCATGTACCAATCCATCCGCAACGACGCGATGCAGACCTCCGACGCGGTGCTGGCGTACCTGTCCCCGAATTCGGACACGTCGAACTCGCTCGACTTCTCGGACTCGCACTTCGAGGAAGCCATCCGTCGGCTGTTGGATTCCGTCTCCCAGCCGGACGAGGAGCAGCTCGAGCAGATCTCGGTCGGACGCCCGGACATTCTCTTTGAAATCATCAACATTCTGGATACCGACGGCAACCTTCTCTTCAGCCCGATCCAGCGCAACAGTCAGGCCCTCGACCTCGGCATTGACCTCAGCTCCGAGGAAGGTCAGGACATCGTCTGGAAGGAGGTCGAGGTCAACGACTACCCCTTCCTGGCCCTGATGCGCCCGGTGAAGCTTTTCAATAAAGTCGTCTGCTACGTGCAGGTGGCGAAGCCGCTCCGTTCCATTCGGGCGTATCTCAGCAGCCTTTCGAGCACGCTGATTTGGATCAGCGTCGTCGAAATCGTCCTCAGCACCCTCGTTGTCTGGTTCGTGCTCGGCGTCACCTTATCCCGCGTCCAGCGCATGACCGAGACCGCGGACAGCATCCGCGAGGAACAGGACTTCTCGAAGCGGGTGATTTACTCCGGTCCGGAAGACGAGATCGGGAAACTCGCGCGGTCGTTCAATGAGATGCTCGAGAACATTCAGGAGTCGTACACCAAGCTGAAGGACTCCCTCCAGCAGCAGCGGAATTTCGTGGCCGACGTCTCGCATGAACTGCGGACGCCGCTCACCACCATCAACGGCAACCTCTCCCTGCTGCGTTCCGGCAAGGTCGCGACCGAGGATGACCGCACCGAGATCCTTCAGGATATGTCGGATGAGACCACCCGCCTGATGAAGCTGGTGAATGAACTTCTCGACCTCGCCCGCGCGGACATTGCCGACGGGAACCTGACGCCCGAGCTCTTCCCCCTGCGCGACCTGACGGAAGAATGCCGCCGCCAGATGGCGGTCGTCTACCCGGAGAGGACGTTCGACTTCACCGTCCCGGAGGAGATCGAGCTGACCACCGACCGCACCAAACTCAAGCAGCTGCTCATCATTCTGCTCGACAACGCCTGCAAGCACTCCGACCGCGAAGTGATTCTCGAAGCCCGGAACATCGAGGACACGCACGAGATCCGCGTCATCAATTACGGCGAAGGCATTGCCCCCGAGGACCTGCCGACGATCTTCGACCGCTTCAAGAAAGGCCAAAGCTCCCGCTCCGGCCTCGGCTTAGGCTTAGCCATCGCCCAAGCCCTGACCACCTCCCTCGGCGGCACGATCTCCGCCGCCAGCATCCCGAATGAACAGACGAC
>CAVCBG010000345.1:0-2159 GCA_963600285.1 Anaerovoracaceae bacterium | reverse complement strand
AATGCGCGATCGCGGATCAGTACGTCGACCGTGTTTATGAGTTGGGTTATTAGCGAGGAACGATGAAAGAACTTGAGTACCCCTTCGACAGTGAGTTGATCCTGCGGAAGCGGCGCGGCCTGCTGCGTCAGCTGAAGGCGCAGGACCGTCCGTTTCTTGAGAAGCGCGTCGCCGTTCTGAACGGCGCGACCGCGGATGACACCGCGGCGGTCCTTGAACTCTTCCTGCTCAATGAAGGCATCCGCCCGACGTTTTACATGTCCGAATACAACCGCTGGTGGGAGGACTCCGTCTTCCCGAACGCGGAACTCGACGCCTTTCAGCCGGAGATCGTCATCCTCTTCACCGGGACCGCGAACATTCAGCGCTTCCCCGCTCTGAACGACAGCGCGGAGGATGTTGACGCGCTGCTGGAGGCGGAATATGAACGCTTCGCGAAAGCCTGGGATGGGCTTCGCGGACGGTTCCACTGTGTCATCATTCAGAACAACTTCGAGCTGCCCTATACCCGCGCGCTCGGCAGCGCCGACGGGACGGACATTCACGGCAAGGTGAATTTCGTCAACCGCCTGAATCAGAAATTCGCGGAGGCCGCCGCGGCCGCGGACGACCTCTTCATCAATGACATTCATTATCTTTCCGCCCTGTACGGCCTGGATAAGTGGTCCGACCCGAAGTACCGCTACCTGTATAAAATGCTCTGCTGCCCGGACGCGGTCCCGGAGCTGGCGTACAGCCTGTTCCGCGTGATCAAATCCCTGTGCGGGAAGAATAAAAAGATGCTCGTCACCGACCTTGACAACACCCTGTGGGGCGGCGTCATCGGCGAATCCGGCCTCTCCGGCATCGTTCTCGGCAAGGAGACCGCGGAAGGCGAACGCTTCACCGAATACCAGCAGTACCTCAAGGACCTGGCGGCCCAGGGCGTGATGCTCGGCATTGCCTCGAAAAACGAGCGCGAGGACGCGCTGCTCGGCCTGAGCCACCGCGACAGTCTGCTTCACGAGGAGGACTTCCTCGATATCAAGGCGGATTGGATGCCGAAGGACGGGAACCTCGCGGCCATCGCCAAGGAAATGAACATCCTGCCGGAGGCGCTCGTCTTCGTGGATGACAACCCCGTCGAACGCGAGCTCGTCCGCGCGCAGCTCCCCGGCACCGCCGTGCCCGAAGTCTCGGCGGAAGTCCCCTTCCATGTGACGCTTGACCGCGCCGGTTACTTCGAGGTGACGAAGCTCTCCGCGGATGACCTGAAGCGCAATGAAATGTACAAGGCGAACGCCCGCCGCGAGGAAGCGCAGGCGGCTTTCGCGGACTATGACGAATACCTCCGCTCGCTGGAGATGACCGCCGAGATCCGCCCGTTCGACACGGAGTCGGCCGCCCGAATCACGCAGCTCATCAACAAGACGAACCAATTCAACCTCACGACCCGGCGTTACACCCAAGCGGAGGTTGACGCGCTGATCGGGAACCCGGACCACGTCACGCTCTACGGACGGCTGACGGATAAATTCGGCGACAACGGCATCGTCTCGTTGATCATCGGCGCGGTTCACGGGAAGGCGCTGGATATTGACCTGTGGCTGATGTCCTGCCGTGTGCTCAAACGGGGGATGGAATACGCCATGCTCGACGCGCTCGTTGACGCGGCCCGCGCCGCCGGCTGTGAATCCCTGCGGGGGACTTACATCCCCTCGGCGAAGAACGCCGTGGTCAAGGATCTCTACCGCGAGCTCGGATTCGCGCCGGACGGGGACGGCTGGACGCTGGACCTGAAGGCCGACCTGCCGCGGGCGAATCGGCTGATCGAAGTCAAATAATAACGGAAAGGCACAATCGAATGGATGAAAAACAGATCTTTGATGAGCTCGCGGCGCTGATCCGTGAGTATTTTGATGATGAGTCGCTGGAGATCACGCCGGAGACCGGTCCCGACACGATCGAGGATTGGGATTCCCTCGCCCACATCGGGCTGATCGTCAGCGTGGAGAAGCACTTCGGCGTGAAGTTCCCGATGAACGAGGTGCTGACGCTGAAGACCGTGGGGAAGCTTCGCGACGCGGTGAAACGGCTGCTGTGATTCGAAGTAAAGCGGGCGGCGGGCTTGACGAATGTCAGGCACGCCGCCCGCTGTTGTTATATAGACAACATGACAT
>CAVCBG010000344.1:0-2163 GCA_963600285.1 Anaerovoracaceae bacterium | reverse complement strand
GCGTTCTTTGTCCCTGCTTGGCCTTGCTCCAGATGGGGGTTACCCGGCCGCCGTGTTACCACGCACGCCGGTGGTCTCTTACACCACCTTTTCACCCTTGCCTCTTGCGAGGCGGTCTACTTTCTGTGGCCCTTTTCCGGCAAGTTGCCCCGCCCCGGATGTTATCCGGCATCTTGCTCTAAGGAGTGCGGACTTTCCTCGGAGGGAACACGCCCCACCGCGGTCATCTGATCAACCTGACGTATTAATCATAATAGTTTTTTTGAATTTGTGGGGAAATTGGTCAAAATCGGTATGAACGATCCCTGTCATAAGTCACGGCGGAAAACCGACAAATTCAATCATATCTTATTGAATAATGCCGCGGGTTTAGAGTACAATAGTAGACGGAACTGTATCAATAAAGCCGAGAGCCGAACTTGGCGCGCGGCTGATAACCAAGAGGAGTAACGAATGATTTATACTACCGAAGTAGAGCACATGTGCTGCGTCGCTAAGGGCGCGGACCACGGTCCGGCTCCGATTCCCGAAGAGGGAAAATGGGTTCAGGCGAGAGAGATCAAAGATATCAGCGGTTTGACCCATGGTATCGGCTGGTGCGCCCCGCAGCAGGGTGCCTGCAAACTCACGCTGAACGTCAAAGACGGCGTCATTCAGGAAGCCCTTGTTGAAACCATCGGCTGCTCCGGCATGACCCACTCCGCCGCGATGGCCGCTGAAATTCTGCCGAAGAAGACCATCCTCGAAGCGCTGAACACCGACCTCGTCTGCGATGCCATCAACACCGCCATGCGCGAGCTGTTCCTGCAGATCGTCTACGGCCGCACCCAGACTGCTTTCTCCGAAAACGGTCTGCCGATCGGTGCCGGTCTTGAAGACCTGGGCAAGGGCTGGCGTTCTCAGACCGGTACGACCTTCGGCACGCTCGCCAAGGGTCCCCGCTATCTGGAACTGGCTGAAGGCTACATCACCCGCTGCGCGCTGGATAAAGATGACACCATCATCGGCTACGAATTTGTCCACCTCGGCAAAATGATGGAATGGGTAAAGGGCGGCATGGACGCCAACGAAGCCATTAAGAAAGCCACCGGCAAATACGGTCGTTTCGACAACGCCGCGAAGTACATCGACCCGAGACACGAATAATCAGGAGGCAAGAAAATGGCACTGTTTGAAAGTTATGAACGCCGCATCGATAAGATCAACGCTGTGCTGAAGGAATACGGCATCAACAGCATCGAAGAATGCGCCGACATCTGCAAAGAGAAGGGCTTCGATCCCTATACCATCGTCAAAGAAACTCAGCCGATTGCCTTCGAGAACGCCTGCTGGGCTTACACCGTCGGCTGCGCGATCGCGATCAAGAAGAACGCCGCTTCCGCCGCTGAAGCTGCCCGCTATATCGGCGTCGGCCTGCAGTCCTTCTGCATCCCCGGCTCCGTTGCTGACGACCGCAAGGTCGGCCTCGGCCACGGCAACCTGGGCGCCATGCTCCTGAGCGAAGACACCCAGTGCTTCGCCTTCCTCGCCGGCCACGAATCCTTCGCGGCTGCCGAAGGCGCGATCAAGATCGCCCTGAACGCCAACAAGGTCCGCAAGAACCCGCTGCGTGTCATCCTCAACGGTCTCGGCAAGGACGCCGCCATGATCATCTCCCGTATCAACGGCTTCACCTATGTTCAGACCAAGTTCGACTACTTCACCGGCGAACTGAAGATCGTCCGCGAGATCCCGTACTCCGACGGCCCGCGCGCTATCGTCCGCTGCTACGGTGCCGATGACGTCCGCGAAGGCGTTGCCATCATGCACCACGAAGACGTCGACGTCTCCATCACCGGCAACTCCACCAACCCGACCCGCTTCCAGCACCCGGTCGCCGGCACTTACAAGAAGGAACGCCTCGAACAGGGCAAGAAGTACTTCTCCGTTGCTTCCGGCGGCGGTACCGGCCGTACCCTGCATCCGGATAACATGGCTGCCGGCCCTGCCTCCTACGGCATGACCGATACCATGGGCCGTATGCACTCCGACGCCCAGTTCGCGGGTTCCTCCTCCGTCCCGGCTCATGTTGAAATGATGGGCTTCATCGGTATGGGCAACAACCCGATGGTCGGCGCCACGGTTGCCTGCGCGGTTGCCTGCGCGAAGGCTCTCGGCTGCTAA
>CAVCBG010000343.1:0-2164 GCA_963600285.1 Anaerovoracaceae bacterium | reverse complement strand
CGGCGTATGTGAAGCTCCGCATATAGAATTCCTTCGCCGCCTTTGCCTCTTTTGAAAACGGAGCCATGATGTCAAAGGCGTGATAGCACCCCTCAAATTCCATGAAATCAACCGGCACACCGGCGGCTTTTAAGTCATTTACATAGCGGACAATTTCATCGTAAAACGGTTCCGCCGTCCCCGCGAATGTGCAGCACGGCGGGAGGCCGGCGTAATCCGTCTCCCGGGACGGCGCGGCATAGGGCGGCACATTGTCCTTTCCGTAAAGGCTGCCGAGGTACGCTTCCCACGCCCGTTTGTTGGAGGCGCTGTCCCACACGGGCATTCGGTTATCCCGCGAGGACGGCGTGATCATGCGGTCGTCGAGCATGGGATAGAACGGCATCTGATACGCGATCGAGACTTCTTTTTTATCTCTCGCGTAGATTGCCAACGCCGCGGCAAGCCCTCCGCCGGCGCTTTCTCCGCCGACAAAAAGCCTGTCCGGCTGTATTCCCAGCTTTTCGGCATTCTTTTTCATCCACTTCAGGGCAAGGTAACAGTCTTCCAACGCGGCAGGATAGGGCGCCTCGCAGGACAGACGGTAATCCGGCGAAATAACTACGCAATTCCCGGCGGAGGCGAAGCTGTCCATATAAGCGAAGTCCTGCTCCGGCATACCGATGCCGTACCCGCCGCCGTGCATCCAAAGCAGACCGGGCGCGGCATCGTCGGCTTTGCCTTTCGGGTGAACGATCAGAACGCGCTGACGGCTGCCGTCAGCGCGTTCGATAAAGTCTTCCCGCATAACGCTGTGATGCCCGAACCATTTCCCCCGCATGAATTTCCGCATCAGCCGGTTCATCTTCGCGCTCTTTTCCGCGTGGAATTTCGGAACGAGCGCGCGTTCTATCGGTCCGATCAGACGAAGGTCGGGCGCGAGCTTTTTCACATCGCTTCTTTTCATGATTATCGGAACCTATAAGCTCTACGCCCGGTCTTTCTAATCACTGTTCACCAACTCCGCGTAGCTCACCTCGGCGGCCCACATCAATTCCGGATCGCCGGTGGAGGCGAGGGAGGACGCGAGGATGTCCCCGTCGGGTTCGATGTCGAGGGTGACGACTTTGTCATTCACGTAGAACGTCACCGGCGAAGTGAAATCCACCATGCCGGGCTTGAGGAGGATGGAGAAATCGCCGTTCAGGCCGTCGGTGTCGATGGAGAAGGCGTTCTCGTCGGCGTCGAAGTAGGCGTGGATGAGGCCTTCGGTCACGGACGGATCGGCCTTGAGCCAGTAAAAACTCTCCACCGTGCGTTCGGAAGCGCGGACGCCGAGGTTCCAGAGCACGAATTCCGGATTCGGGTCGCGGGTGTATTGATCGACGAAGTGGACGGCGTTGGTGTCCACATAATCGGTCTCGACGTCCTCACCGTTGTAAGCGTCCGCGGCGTCCATCGGGTTGACGAGGACTTCCTGAAGCTCACCGTCGGGGTCGTTATCCGGGTAATTGTGTCCGTAACCCTGATGGATCCAGGTCTCGTGCTCGAATCCGCCGTAAGTCCGCTGCAGGTCGTCAAGGTAGGCGCCGTACTCGCCGGTGACGGTATTGCGGTCGAAGGCGTCATCGCCGACGCCGGCCTGGAGGGCGATGGGCAGGTTCATGAGGTTCTTGAGGTCGATGCCGTTCGGATGGCCGGAGGACATATTCACCGCGGCGAAGCGGTCCGCCATGCGCGGGGAGATCGCGTACACGCCGTCCCCGCCCGCGGAGAAGCCGAGCAGGTAGACGCGGTCCGGGTCGACGTTATAGAAGAGGATCATGTTCTCAATCAGCTCGTCGTAGAGCGGATAGGATTCGGGATTGAAGTGCGTGTCCCAGGTGTCGCGCACGCCGCGGACGGCAACGTAGACACCGTTCTCAACGGAATCGATGTAATAGACGCTCATCTCGTCCCACTGCTCATCGTTGATATCCGGCGTGTCCGAAGAACCGCCGCCGTGCAGGCAGATGTAAAGCGGATAGCCGTATTCATCCGGTTCGCCGATGACATCCACCGTGTAGCGCATCGTGGCGTCGCCAAAGGTCATTTCCTGATTCTCGATCTCCGCGAGGCGGGTCGGGTTCTCCAACTCGGTATCGTAATAAGCCGCGACAATATCCGAGACGGCCTGTTCAAGGTC
>CAVCBG010000342.1:0-2167 GCA_963600285.1 Anaerovoracaceae bacterium | reverse complement strand
ACCGGGGTGGCGTACATCCAGAGGTTGACAGCGAAGCTGAAGAGCAGCGCGATGTCGCGGTATTTGACAGTCAGGGACGAGATCAGAATACCGATGCCGGTGCCCATGATGCCGAGGAAAAAGAGCACGACGGGAATCAGCAGCCAGCACCACCAATGCGGTTGGATCACGCCGCGGACGGTATAGACAATGACCAGAATCACCACGAGGCTCATGCGGATGCCGAACTCAATCAGCGCGGTGCACATCTCCGCAATCGGCACAGTCAGCCTCGGAAAATAGACTTTCCCGAAGAGCTTGGCATTCACGGTAAACGATTTTCCGTTTTTGTTCAGACAAGACGCGAAAAAGTTCCAGCAAGCTTGTCCGGACAAATAGAACAGGAACTGCGGCACGCCTTCCGTCCCGATCTGCGCGATGTTCCCGAAGACGACCATGTAGAGCAGAGAACTGATCATCGGGGTGATAAAGATCCAGAGCGGACCGAGGATCGTCTGCTTATAGTAGATGATGAAATTACGCTTGGTGAAGAGCTTGATCAGGTCGCGGTAATGCCAAAGATCCTCAAAATGGGGCGCCCAAGTTTCTTTCGCGTCAATATGAGTATGGTTCATGCCTGCTCCTTTTCGATTGAGACATTGAGCGGATTCATGCGGATATGTCCCCAACCGCTGCCCATGACCGGGTGATCCGGGCCGTTGTGCGTTTCATTGATTTGAAATACCAGCCCCGGCTTCGCTACGGCGTAATTGTGATTGTAGCCGTTTGTGTCGTAGATACCCGTCACGATGTCGACCGAATAGACTCCCGGCGCGAACTCTTTCGTGTCCATCTCTACGGTGAGCTCATAATCGCCGGTTTTCAGGTCATGCAATACCGGATCAAACATAACGCCGATCGGTTTATTCATGTTGTCATCAAAGCGGAAGCGGACAAAGACATCGGAGCAATCCCGCGTCACGACGGCTTTGAGCTTTACGATTGCTGTTTCGCCGTAGTTGTAAATCGGTTCCTTTCTGTCCGGCAGGGTTACGCTGATAAATTTCATCGGGGAGCCGGCCATAACCACGGATTCCTTGGGCGGGAGGGTTCGCGTGCCCTTGAGCGTCCCGTCCGAGCCCGCGTACTGTTCAATCGCGGTTTCCGGGTCGCCGTCGAAGATGATTTTCCCCGCGTCCATCACGACACAGCGGGTGCAGAGCCGGCGGATGGTGTCCATATTGTGGCTGACATACAGAACGGTGTGACCGTCGCTCGCGGCGGATTCCTTCATTTTGTCCAGACATTTCTTCTGAAAAGCGACGTCGCCGACGGCCAGCACTTCATCCATGATCTTGATCTCGGAATCCAAATGCGCCGCGACGGAGAACGCCAGCTTGACATACATGCCGGAGGAATAGCGTTTCACCGGGGTGTCAATGAAGTCGCCGACTTCGGAGAACTCAATGATCTGCGGCAGCTTGCGGTCAATCTCTTTCGTGCTCATACCGAGGATCGCGCCGTTCATGTAAACATTCTCGCGCCCGGTCATCTCACCGTGGAACCCGGTCCCGACTTCGAGCATGGAGCTGATCCGCCCCCAAATGTCAATGGTCCCCGCCGACGGAGCGGTGACGCGGCACAGCAGTTTGAGCAGCGTGGATTTGCCCGCGCCGTTCATGCCGATGATGCCGAGGGCTTCGCCCTGCTTGACGTCAAGGTCGATGCCGTTCAGCGCCATGAATGATTCGCCGACGAGGCGTTCGCGGTCGTACAGCTTCAGATTCGGGTCTTCTTTCCCTTGAAGCTTCGCCATGAAGGTCTGAAGATCCGCCCGTAAAGTGCCGTGCCCGATCTGCCCGAGGCGGTATTCCTTCGTCACGCCGCGCAGGCTGATGGCTAATTCGTTGTTCGCGTTTTCTGTCATGGGATTTATTATACTCGATTAAGAGAGCGGAGGGTGAAGAGCTGAAAGAGACCAGTAATCAGATAACATAGTTTTAGCGCACCTTCAAATATCCGGCATTGCTGTAATTCATCAGCTATTTCGGTTTGGGAAATTGCGCCGATTAACGTTATCTGGTCTCTGGTCTCCGGTCTCTCTTCTCCACTCTCGTGGTTTACCATCGAAACTCGTACTCCATCACGAACTCAATGAACGACAGCAAGGCCTTCGAGAGCCATTTGT
>CAVCBG010000341.1:0-2177 GCA_963600285.1 Anaerovoracaceae bacterium | reverse complement strand
TTCATCACCATCAGGCCGTCGGCGACGGCTTTGATGATGGCGTCGAGGCGTTTTTTCTCTTCCAGGTTCTCGGAATACAGCGTCGCGTTGTTGATCGCGATCGCGGCCTGATCCGTGAAGGACTTCATGATGACTTTTTCGTTGGCGGAGAAACTGACCTTATAGGAGCGGAATACAATAATCGCCCCGATCAATTTCTTTTGCAGCATCAAAGGAAAGCCGATGCCGTCCGCGATTTCGGGGTCGTTCAGGCTGCGCATGCGCTTGATGAGCATATTGATCGCCATGACGTCCGTGAAGTCATCCCCCTCGGAGAAGACGTCCGTCATCCCCGAAAGATAGGTCTCGATGTAGGCGAGGTTCGTGTCGGAGATGTTCAACTGGGTTTGAATCTGCCAGCCTTTGCGGGCATTGTATAAGGCGATGAAACCGGATTCACCGCCGACGAGGTCCACGGCCATTTGCAGAACCTGCCACAGCAGCGGCTCGATCTCAAGTTCCTGAGTCAGGATCTGCGCGATTTTAATCAAATAATCTCTCTGGCGTATTCGAATGTCCTGGAGCATTGTCTACCTCTTAATCGGGAATCGTTTCATCATTCCACACAAAATCATTGTTTCCAATTATAATATTGTTGTCAAAATAGAGAAATGATAAGGAGTTCCTTTCAAATTTCAATGAAGGCCTTAGTTCTTACCGATTATAAAAAAATCCAATACACCGAAGTCGAAAAACCCGTCCCCGCCGCGAATGAAGTCCTCGTCCGCGTCAAGGCTTGCGGTATCTGCGGCTCGGATGTAATGGGCTATGACGGCTCTACCGGACGCAGGCAGCCGCCTGTCGTGATGGGACATGAAGCCGGCGGCGTAATTGAGGAAGTCGGCGCGGATGTTACCGGATGGAAAGTCGGCGACCGTGTGACTTTTGACTCCACGATCTACTGCAATGAATGCGAAAACTGCCGCCATGGGGACATCAACCTCTGCGGGAACCGCCGCGTCATCGGCGTCTCCTGTGACGAATACCGCCGTGACGGCGCGTTCGCTGAATACATCGCGCTGCCGCAGCACATTCTCTACCGCATTCCGGACAATGTGACCTTCGACCAAGCCGCGATGATTGAGCCGATGTCGATCGCCTTCCACGCCGCGAACCTCGTCCCGCATAAACTCGGCGCCACCGCCGCGGTTGTCGGCTGCGGCAAGATCGGCATGCTGCTGATCCAAACGCTCCGCGCGTACGGCTACGGAACGATCATCGCCGTGAAGCATTCCGAATCCGGTACCGAGCTGATCAAAGAGCTCGGCGCGGATTACTGCCTGACCGGGAAAGATGACGCCCGCGAACGGATCAACGAGATCACGAACGGCAAAGGCGCCGATGTTGTGTTCGAGGCCGCGGGCAATGAGAAGACCATCAATCTCTGCATTGATATCTGCCGCCGCAACGGCGACATCGTCCTGATCGGCAACACCACGCCGAAGATCACCGTCCCGCTGCAGGCCATTGTGACCCGGCAGCTGAACATTCACGGCTCCTGCGCGTCCGCCGGGGAATACCCCGCCTGCCTGGATATGATCGCCCGCGGCTGCGTCAATGTTGATAAGCTGATCGGGCACCGCGCACCGCTTTCCGAAGGGGCTTACTGGTTCGAGAAGCTCTATTCGAATCCCGATGACAACCTCAAAGTGATTCTGAATCCGTAGAAAGGGAAGACTGTTATGCGAAAGATTGTTGTGGCATTTGATCATGCCGGCGTTGAACTGCGGAATGTTGTCATTGACACCATTCAAAAATGCGGCTGCGAGATCATTGATGTCGGCACGGATACCAACGCGAGCGTTGACTTTCCGGATCACGCTTACGCGGGCTGTCGGAAGATCCTGAACGGCGAAGCGGACAAAGGCATCTTCGTCTGCGGTTCCGGCGTCGGGATGTGCCTGGCCGCGAACAAGGTCAAGGGCATTTACGCCTGCGTCTGCCATGATGTTTATTCCGCGCATCAGGCCGTCGAGCACGACGATTTGAACGTCCTCTGCCTCGGCTCCCGCGTGATCGGCTCCGAGCTCGCGAAAGAACTCGTCAAAGCTTACCTCGGCGCGGAATTCAATAACAAAGAAAATCAGATCCGCCGCATGGGCAAGGTACGCGAGATCGAAGACGGCACCTATCAGCCG
>CAVCBG010000340.1:0-2182 GCA_963600285.1 Anaerovoracaceae bacterium | reverse complement strand
TGTTTTCGAAAAATCAAGGGATTCGCGAAAATTCAGGCATAAGCCCTCATCCCCGTTCGCGGAGGCGTCCGTGGAGCAGGAGGATGATGTGAGTGAGAACGCAGATGCCGGCGAGGATGCCGATCAATTCCAGCCATTGAACCACGCTTGCGGATTGAACGAAGTTATTCGCGTTTCCGGTCAGCATACGCGTGCCGAATTCCTGCCGCCCGAAGCACCACACGCCGAGCGCAAGCAGGACGACCTCAAGGATCAGCATCGGAACGGCGGCCTTTCCCTTTTCCATGCGGCACAACTTCCCATGAAGGTGAAGTCCGAGATGAAACGCGGTCAGGACAAACGCCCAAGCGGCGGCCGCCTTGTGGATCAAACTCCAGCGGAAATCCATCGGGATCCGCGAGAAGGTGAAGACCATCCCCGAAATCATGACGGCACTGATGCCGGTCGCGATGATTGCCGCCAGAAGCAGGAAATCCGTTCCGGTCAGCAGCGCACGGCGGAAGGTATACTTCCCGCGGAAGAGGGTCTTGTACCAATGGAGATTCAGGATGTGATGGATGATGAACAGAACGAAGACGGCGATCCCCATCTTCGCGTGAAGCATCAGCCCCGCTCCCGGAATGTAGTTCATCAGCAGGATGAGCAGGATCAGCATCGCGATGTCGATGCAAACGGCGATCTTCCGCTTCATAATACGCCGCACTCCTTCAGCCAGTCGCTCAATTCGCTCTCAAGGGAGCTGCCGCCTCCGTAATGGAACTCGAAGCCCTCGCCGACGTACGCGGTCTGAATCAGCTTCGAGAGGTCAGAGACGCTGTCCCCGAACATGGTGCCGCCGTGCGAGCTGAAGGAATAGACGGTCTTGCCCGTGAAGTCGTAAGACTCCAGGAAGCTGACCACCGGCATCGGCAGGGTCGCCCACCAGGTCGGATAACCGAGCAGAATGACGTCATAGTCCGCGAAGTTCTCTACCGTGGAGGCAAGCGGCGGGCGGTATTCATTCATCAGGTCCTTCTGGGTGACGTCATAGATGCCGCCGCCGTAAGGGGTCTCCATCTGAATCTCGAAGAGGTCCGCGCCGGTCAGATTCTGAATGATCTGCGCCGCCTTCCGCGTGTTGCCGGAGTAAGAGAAGTAGGCGATGAGGACCTTCGAATCTTCCGGGATTTGGCTCATGTGCTCATAAGTCGTGGTGACGACGCCTTCGCCCGGCTGCGCGTTTCTGGCAATACGGAAGCCGGTGTTCTGATCCGGGTCGGAGGGATTCATGGCGGAGCGGTACGCCGAGCGCAGATGCTTGCCGAAGTCATTATACCCGCCGCCGCGGTTCACGCGCAGATGGCCGGAGTCCGCGCCGTAGGGATCGGTCCCGTCGGAATAGGCGCCGTAGTAGTCGAAGACCCATTCGGAGACATTGCCGTGCATGTCATAGATGCCGAAGGCGTTCGCCGGCAGGGAGCCCGGCGCGATGGTCGTGCCGCGGTTCTGACTGGTCTTGACGGTCGGGTCTTTGCGGGAGACATAATTCTCCTCAATCAGGTAAGGATAGCTGCCCTGGAAATTCGCGTAATCGGAATTGACTTGGTCGCCGAAGGAGTAGATCGTGTCCGTCCCGGCGCGGCAGGCGTATTCCCATTCCGCTTCCGTCAGCAGACGGTAACCGTCCGCGGTGCGGTCCCAGGTGACGGTATCGCCGTCCACCGTGTAGACCGGCGTCAATCCGGCTTCCTCGCTGAGCGCGTTGCAATAGTTGACCGCGTCATACCAAGTGACATTGTCCACCGGCAGATCCTCGCCTTGGAAGATCGATGGATTCGTCCCCATGACGCGCGCGTAGTCCCGCTGCGTGACTTCGTAAGGGTCGATGTAAAACGGGCTCAAGGTGACCTCGTGCCGCGTCTCGTCTCCCTCGCGCATACGCTCCGTCTCCGGGCTGCCGAGGGTGACGGTGCCGCCTTCGAGCAGGATGAATCCGTCATCCGCGGATACGCTCAACGCACCGAATACCAGCGCGGCGAATGCAAGAATTACAAATAATCGTTTCATAATTGCAACCTCTGTCGAGTAGATTTCTTCCTCAATTATACGATACGAATCCCGTAAGAGTTCCATTCCCCGGCACAAACAAACAGCCCCCGATGCCGAATATCGGGGGCTGTTTTCATTATAAGGAAGATGCCGT
>CAVCBG010000339.1:0-2187 GCA_963600285.1 Anaerovoracaceae bacterium | reverse complement strand
GAAAGCCGAGGCGCAGGCCTCGTATAAAGGGGGCATGCTTTCGATGACCGAGACTTATGTCAAGGACGGAAAATATCAGGAAGCGATGGACCTCATTCTGGAAGCGGAGAAGCTGGTCCCGAATGACGCGGATCTGCAGGCGAACAAGACCAATATCTGCACCGCTTATTTCCAAAGCAGCGCGAACGACGCGCGGAATTACGCGAACGCCGGGCAGTACGACACAGCGATGAAAACGTTGGTGAACGCGGAAAGCTGCTGCGGACAAAACAGCGATATCTCTTCCCTGAAAACGGCTTACACCGCCGATTACATCAACTTTGTCTTTGACAAGGCGAATCAGACCATGGCCTCGGATGGCTTTGACGCGGCATGCGCTGTCATTGACGAAGCCTATTCGATCGTAGGGGACAATGCGGATTATCTTGCCCGCCGTGAAGCGTTTGCCGACAACAAGGCGGCTCCGCTTGCCGATCTGACTCCGATTTTGGGCGGATTTGACAAAATTACGGAGACGAACGCCGACAATTTCGGGAAAAAACATGAAAACGCTTTGGGTACCGGGGACAGCGCTTCGAATGACGGCTCCGACAGCAATTCCGCTGTATATCGCTTGAACGGGAAGTACACGGAGCTCACGGGGACTTTTTATGTAAGATGGACCGATCGCGAATTGGCGACAGACGGCAATCTTTATATCTACGGCGACGGGCAGCTGCTGTACTCCTACGAGGATATGAAGGCCGGCGTGGCGCCTGTTGAATTCTCCGCGGACCTCACCGGCGTTGATATGCTGAAAATCGAAATCGACTGCAACGGCAAGCCGCAGGCGGGATATTATCAGATCGGCGAAGCCCTTTTGTACAGTGCCGATTGATGTTGGATCAATGACTTATTCCCTGACCGATATCAGAGGCAGGTTGGAGATTGAAATATGAAAAAATGTGTACATTGCGGTACGGAATATGATTACGAGGAGCGGTGCCCGGTCTGCGGCAGCGGTACATATGATATCGGTGCCGAGGAATCGGTTGACGCCAAACAGCGGAAAATTGACGAAAAGATCCTCGGCCGGGAAGCAGAAGAGAAAAAGAGCCGCCGCGCCGGCTTTTGGTTTCTGGCTGTTGTTCTTGTGATTTTGGCTTTGCTCGGATTTTATATCGCGCAAAATTATTCGCTCCCGACTTTGTTCAAATATGGGTTTGACGCCGCGCGCGACGCGAAGATGATTGAAGAGGCGAACGAAACCCGGATGGCGGAGTCAATGGATAAGGCCCGGGATTATATGGCGGGCAGCAATTACGAACAGGCGCTCACCGAGCTGAATAAAATCGACTCCGGTTTCTCCGCTTATGAAGAGGCGCAGCAGCTGAAAGCCGAGGCGCAGGTCTCGTATAAAGGGGTCATCCTCGGGATGCTCGAGACCTATGTCAAGGACGGAAGATATAAAGAAGCATTGAACCTCATCAAGGAAGCGCAGAAGCTGGTCCCGAATGACGCGGATCTGCAGGCGAATCAGAGCAATATCTGCACCGCTTTGTCGCAGAACAGCGCCAACGACGCGCGGAACTTCGCGAACGCCGGGCAGTACGAAGAGGCGATGAAAGCCCTGGCGGACACGGAAACCGGCTGCGGGAAAAGCAGTGAAATCTCCGCCCTGAAAACGGCTTACACCACGGAATATGTAAACTATGTCTTCGACAAGGCGAATCAAACCTTGGCGACGGAAGGCTTCGACGCGGCTTACGTTGTCGTCAACTCTGCCTATTCGATCCTGAAAGACAATTCCGATTATATTTCCCGCCGGAAAGCGTTTGCCGAAAACCAACCTGTTTTGCTTAAGGATCTGACGCCGATTTTAGGCGGACTCAGAAAAATGGATGCTGCGAACGTCGATAATTACGGAGAAGAGCACGATAATGTTTTGGGATACCCTGATTATGGCGGTTCCGCGACTTACAGATTGGAAGGAAAGTATTGTCGGATTACAGGATCTTTCTATAAAAATTGGGAGCATCGTGAAGATAATAATTACGGAAATCTTTATATATACGGCGACGGGCAATTATTATACTCATATAAGCATATGGAGACCGGTGCGGCTCCTATTCAATTTGACGTAGATATCCGCGGCGTTGATATGTTGAAAATCGAAATAGATCCCGATGGATCATCTTACTGCTATAC
>CAVCBG010000338.1:0-2188 GCA_963600285.1 Anaerovoracaceae bacterium | reverse complement strand
TCTTTCAGGGCGACGATGAGGATCACTTCCTTCTCGCTCGAGATGGAGATATTCAGGAACCGCGCCGTCTCTTCGTTCGCGGAGCCTTTGCCGTGGAGCACCGTGCCTCCGGTCGCGCCCGCGGAACGGGCGGCGTCCATCACGTCATCGGTCCGCCCTTCATTCGCGATCACGACGATCAATTCATGACGGTCACTGACCTGCGGCATCTCCTTGACCGGTTTTTCCCCTTCACTCAGACTGTTCACCATCTTACCTCCTCCAATGCTTTTAATCGGGATCGTGATCACGACGCCGTGTCCGTGAACGCCGATATTGACTTGTTCTTTGATTTCCTGAATATACCGTTCGGTTTTTTCCGAATTCGCGACGGCCATCACGATCCGCTTCTTGTCGGCTTTCATCCCGAGCAGATCCAGCATGCTCTGTTCGGCCGTGCCGCGTCCCATCATTGATACGGAGATAGGAATCGCCAGCTTATCGTGAACCGACATCAGCCGTTCAAACCGCCTTTGTGAGACAATGGATATAATTAAGTTCACTTCGTTTCCTCCTCCCAAAAGTCTACAATCAACAAATCATCGGGCGCGATCTCAGGAACGGCCTCGGCCTTCTTCCTGTGCTCAAAGATGAACCCGATCATCTGAATGGACAGCAGCGGCATCATCGCCACCATCGCCACCAGACCGAAGGCGTCCCGCAGCGGATTGCCGCCGAGGGCGTTGCAGGCCCCGATCACGAATTGCAGCATGAACGTGGCCGTCATCGGACCGGAGGCGACACCGCCCGCGTCAAAGGCGATCGCGGTGTAAATATCCGGCACGAAGAAGGAGAGCGCGAGGGCAATCACGTACCCGGGGACGAGGAACCACATCAGGCTGATCCCCGTCAAGACGCGCAGCATGGAGAGCGCCATCGCCAACGCGATCGCGACCGAGAGGCTGTATTTGATCGCCTTGCCGGGAATGGCGCCGGCGCTGACTTCCTCGATCTGCTTCTCAAGAACCGTGACCGCGGGCTCGGCGGAAATGATGAACCACCCGAGCAGAGCGGAGAACGGAATCAGGATGTATTTCGTCCACCCGCCGCTGAGGACTTTGCCGAGAACGGCGCCCAGGGACGAGAAGCCGACGTTCACGCCGGTGAGGAACAGGACCAAGCCGACGTATGTATAAGCGAGGCCGATGCAGATCTTCGTGAAGCTGCGGCGAGGCAGATGCAGCACCGCGATCTGGAACAGCAGGAAGATCACCACGATCGGCGTAAGCGCGAGGGCGACTTCCTTCATATAAGCGGGGATTGCCGTGAAGTAGGCAGTGCCGACCCCGACGGTGTTCGCGTACGAAGCGGTCTCCGCCGCGCCCACGACGCCGCTTTCCCCGGAGCTGAACAAGCCGAGCAGCAGCACGGAGAGGATCGGCCCCACCGAACAGAGCGCCACCAGGCCGAAGCTGTCCGCCTCGACGCTTTTGTCACTGCGGATGTTCGCGACACCGACGCCGAAGGCGAGAATGAACGGCACCGTCATCGGGCCCGTCGTGACGCCGCCGGAGTCGAACGCGATCCCGAGGAAGTCCGCGTCGGTAACCGCGGCGAGCGCGAAGATGACCGCGTAGCATCCCAAAAGGATGTAGCGGAGCTTGGCGCCGGTCAGGATTCGCAGCATACATATGGAAAGGAAGAACCCGACGCCCGTCCCGACAACAAGCAGGAGGACGTAGTTATTGATGTGCGGCACCGTCTCCGCGAGAACCTGCAGATCGGGTTCGGCGATGGTCACGGCAAAACCGAGAACGAAGCTGCCGATCAGGATCAGCGGGACGTTCTTCGTGGCGGTGAGGGCGGTGCCGATTTTGCTCCCGATCGGTGTCATGGAGATTTCGGAACCCAGTGAGAACAACCCGATCCCGAGGATCACGAACAGTGTCCCGATCAGGAAGCTCAGCATTAAATCCGTCGGCAAGGGGGAGACGGTCAGCGACAGCAGCAATACGACCGCGACAATCGGCAGTACGCTGTTGGATGATTCGATGATTTTCTCTTGGATGTTGCTGAATAAGAGTTTGAGGCTTTTCATCGACATTAATATACCTCTTTCCCGCGTTTGCGTCGCGTAAATTGATTGGGAGATAATTTGTTGTGAATTATTCCCAATGATATTCTATTTAAAAAACGCCGGGGTGTCAAG
>CAVCBG010000337.1:0-2191 GCA_963600285.1 Anaerovoracaceae bacterium | reverse complement strand
CGTTTCCCATTGTCCCACCTTAATTGAACCACCGGACACAATTGATATGAAGACACCGAGAACATCCATGGCGGAGTTCACGTGCCGATTCGAATAAAAACAAACTGCAAAACCAAAAACTGTACCTTTATTATACCCATCAACGCGATAAAAAATGAATAATGACTTCGCGCCCTGACATTTTCAAAAAGGACGGAGCGGCGCCGTTTTCGGTTCAGTCGAATGACATAAAAAAACCGTGCTTTTCAGGCAGGGCGTATTTGGTTTTTTCATGTATAATTGAATGCACGAAGGTTTATCCCATTTGATTTTTGAAAGGAGTCAAAATGAAAAGAATCTTAGTTCTCGTTCTCGCGCTCGTATGCGCGCTCTCCTGTATCGGTGCGGTCTCCGCTGATGACGCGAAAAACATCGCCGTGATCACCGATACCATCGGTACCAACCTGTTCCTGACCCAGGTCGTTGACATGGTTGAGGAAAAGGCTGCCGAGTACGGCTTCAACTATTCCATCATGGAATGCGCCGACACCGATGAGTGGAAAAACAACTATGAAGCTGCCACGCACGAAGGCTACGACCTGATCGTGGGTGTCGGCTGGCAGGCTGCCGAGTTCGCCGCTGAGAACGCCACTGCCGACGGTCCGAAGTTCGCGGTCATTGACACCGATGCCGGTTCCGAATACGTCGCTTCCTTCAGCTACAACGAAGAACAGGCTGCTTTCGTTATGGGCCTGATGGCCGGTAAGGCTTTCCCGGATGAAGACATCTACGGCTACATCGGCTGCTTCGACGGCCCGGGCTCCTGGAAGTATCGCTGGGGCTTCATGGAAGGCGTAAAGGTCACGAATCCGGACGCGAAGTTCACCTTCAACTGGACGAACAGCTACACCGACCCGACCAACGCGCATGAATTCGCGCTGCAGATGCAGGCGATGGGCGCGACCTACATCTTCGGCGGCGCCGCCGCGTGCGACAATGGTATTTACCAGGCCGCGCTCGAACTGGCTGCCGACGGCAAGTACATCTACACCATCGGCCAGGATGCCGATGAAACCCGCGAAGACAATCCGTACATTCTCTCCTCTCAGCTGAAGAACACGGGCGTCACCATGGGCCTGATCATTGACGAATTCTACGCCGGCACCCTCCAGGGCGGCCTCACCACCCTGACGCTGGCTGACGGCGCGATCGGCGCGACCTGGGTCACCGCTGACGGCAATTACCGCAACACCGAGATCCTGACCGATGAGGTCCTGGACTTCTGCAAGGATTACGTCAACAAGATCGTCTCCGGCGAGATCGAAATCGTCCTCGCCGACGAAGAAACTTACAACTTCAACCTCGCTGAGTAATTTCAGCCGGAATTATAAGGACGGCAGGTTTCCTGCCGTCCTTATCCTTATCAAGGAATTCGTCAATCGGGAGGGCAATGGCAAATAAAATATTTGAAATGAAGCATATCGACAAGTTGTACGGCAGTCTGTCGGCGAACAACGATGTCTCCATCCACCTGAACGAGGGCGAGATCCTCTGCATCGTCGGCGAGAACGGTGCCGGTAAGTCGACGATCATGAAAATCCTCTACGGTCTGGAATATCCGACCGACGGGGAGATTTTTGTCCGAGGAAAAAAGGTCAATTTCAAAACGCCGTCCGACGCGATGGCTGTCGGCATCGGCATGGTGCAGCAGCATTTCATGCTCTTTGAAGGAATGACTGTTGCCGAGAATATCGTTTTCAAGAACGAGATTCACAACGGTCCATTTATGGACATGAAGCGCACGGTCGCCAAGGTGCGCGAAATTTCCGAAAAATACGGGCTGAAGATCGATCCGGAAGCGAAGATCGATGACTGCCCGGTCGGTCTGCGGCAGCGTGTGGAGATCCTCAAGATCCTCTACCAGAACGCGGACATCATTATTTTCGACGAACCCAGCGCGGTGCTGACGCCGCTTGAAGTGGAGAGCCTGCTTGAGACGATCAAGTCCCTGGCTGCCTCCGGCAAGAGCATCGTGCTGATCACCCATAAGCTGCAGGAAGTCATGGCCGTCGCGGACCGCATTTACGTCATGCGGGCGGGGAAGGTCGTGGCGGAACGCCTGCGCGAAGAGACCGACCAGGACGAGCTCGCGTACCTAATGGTCGGTCATCATCCGACCCTCCGTGAGATCGCTCCCGTGGAAACGGGCGAG
>CAVCBG010000336.1:0-2192 GCA_963600285.1 Anaerovoracaceae bacterium | reverse complement strand
CTTTTGTATCGCGGTCGAAACGATCATCATTTTCCTCCATCAAAACGCGGTATCTGTTTGCGAATCGAGCTCACCGAGCGGATCAACGAAGCCGTTGAACGATTCGCCGAGGTCACTCACGCCGATGAGGTCCTTCCCGGCGGAGGCGTTCGCGGAGGGGATGATGTCGTCGTAGGTCGCAACGGCGCTGCGGTAAACCTTCTTTTCGTACTTTTTGTAGGCGCTGATACAGACGCGGTAGGTCGTGTTGTTGGAGAGTCCCTTGAAGGAAACGGTCACCTGGTCGTTCTTGTCGGTGGAGGTGACGGTCTTCACGAGCTTCGCCTTCGTTCCGCTCATTCGGTAAAGCTGAATGATGTGTCCGTCCACACCGTCAACTTTATCGTACTGCACCGTCAAAGACTTCGATCCCGGCGTCACGGTTGCTGAATTCATTACAGGCAGCGGCATGGCTGAAGGGAACTTAGTGGGATATAATACGGCACTACCTCCCACTCCGTATTCTCCAAATTCATAGTCAGCAAACGGAACTATAAAGTAAAGCGTACCGTTATCCAAGCCCGTAATCGTACAGCTGCCTGAGCCATCACTGGCGCACCCATGATAACATAAGCTCCATTTAGTCTTCTCGGTCGAATAGCCAATCTCAACCCAATCTGCGATACCGCTGTATTCCCAGGAGACTTTGAGGCTGCCATCTCCGGATTCTATGCTCAGAATCTTGGGAACTTCAAGAGGCACAACAATGCGCTCTATGTAAGTATTTCCTGTTCCTTTCGGAGATTTTTCGTTATATTTCCAGATACGAATCAGATATGGGACATTGTATTCAATCTTCGAACCGGAAAAGGTATAAGCTGTATAGGGAGACGGAGCATAAGCGCTCATGACCAATACACCATTGTCCGCACGCCGCAGTTCTAAATAACGTCCCGCGGTCCAAGTTTCAGTAGTCGAAAAACTGACTGAAATTTTTCTGCCGGTCGCAGATACGTGTCCTTCTTCATGCCAAGGTGGAACATCGCTGTCCAGCGGTTTCAACTGCGGTGTCGCGGTAACAGAAGAGACTTCCCCATATTCGGTTTTCTTTCCATTCACAGTGTAGGAACAGATATCGAAGCGGTATTCGGTTCCGTTCTTCAAACCGGTGATATCCGCGTAAGTCGGGTTCTTTGTCCGCTTGACGTTCACCGTTTTGACAAGTTTACCGGTGCCGGTATCATAAGCCTTAATCTGATGCCCGGTCAGCGCTTCATCATCCTCGAAATAGACACGAATCTTTTTGTTCCCGATCATAGGAGCCGTTTTATCAGGCGGTGTCTTCAAAACAAAATATCTCGGATTGGACAGCGAGCTGTATACATTGAGCGTTTCATCAAGCCAGCGGAAACGGTAGTAATAGACTTTATTGAGTGAAAGTCCTTCAATCGTGCAGTGACCGATACCGCTGCAGGCGAGGCTGTAATCGCCGATAATGCTGTCAGAAATATAGACTTCTATTTGGTTATTGTGCTCTACTTGTTTGTATGTACCCGTACCTGTCTTCACTAAATCCCACCAAATCGCGGTCACCGAATGATCGGCGGCAGATGGCTCCAGTTCCACATATCCGGACCCGGAATTCAGATTCCATGGTATTTCAATCCCGGTGCTACAGTCTGAGTAATACTTTGTTCCGTTGATTTCTTTATAACCGAAAGCTTTAATCGTATATCCGGAAAAAAAGCCCGTCTCGGAATCGTAATAGACATTGATCAATTTTGTTAGGATAACAGTGTTATCTTCATCCGCGGGACCAAACTTAGTATCCGCCAGAGCACCTTCATAATCATACGCGCAGACTTTGTATCCGTCATATTCGGAATTGGCAAAAAGACGCACAGCCAACTTACCATAACCCACACCGTCGCCGATTTCGTAATCATCGCCATACACCGGTTCGGGAACTTCGTATTCATCGGAGGGAGCCGTCTCATCCCCAGCGAACGCCGCGGCCGCGGTTAGGAATATCGCGAGCAGCGAGATCAATATAAACAGAGGTTTTCCCTTCATAACACAACTCCTCCGAGAAATAACGTTTTATATGTTGTTTCTGCAATATGCGTGCCAATACGCCCCGCCGTCGCGGGGATTTGTCTCTTCGGATGAATAAGATCACCGGCGCATAGACAGAGTAACAAGTGTTTGTTAAA
>CAVCBG010000335.1:0-2208 GCA_963600285.1 Anaerovoracaceae bacterium | reverse complement strand
GCTGATCCAATCCCGGCTTCGTCACGCGTCCGATCCCTTCCCCGCCGTCAATCGTAATCCCCGGCGTATCGGTCAGCCGAACGAAAGCGTAGACGAGCATGCCGTCCGTGCGGTCGTCGTCATCCCCCGCGTCCTTGCGGATCGCGCAGCGGGCGGTATTGTTTTCGAAAGAGCAATCCTCCGGTTCACGCCGCACGGACCAGCCCTTCGGCGTCGTCAGGCTGACATACGCGGGCCAGCTGCCGGTGACAAGACGGCGGGCGCATGCCTGAGCCGCGAGTGCCGCGCAGGTACCCGTCGTGAAGCCGCAGCGCAGTTTCTTCCCGCCGGAGAGAATATATCGCTCGTTCTCCTCATCGGAAGTCTGCCCGAGGAAGCGGCTGTAGGCACCGGGCTCGAGGTCGAAAAGCGCCTCGATCCGTTCGGGAACGAAGATCTCCTCCGGCGTGCCGAAGGCGGCGATGCGCTCCCCGCGAACGCAGACGACGTGATCCGCGAGCCGTTTCGCGAGCTCGAGTTCATGCAGGGAGACGACGATCGTCAGCTTCCGTTCCGCGGCAAGCTTTCGCAGGATCGTGAGCAATTCCAGCTGATAACGAATATCGAGATACGTCGTGGGTTCGTCCATGACCAAGAGCTCAGGTTCCTGAACCAGCGCCCGGGCGAGCAATACCCGCTGCCGCTGTCCGTCGGAGAGCTGATTGAAATCGCGCGAAGCGAGATCCTCCACGCTCAACTGCTTCATGGTCTCGCGGATCACTTCGCGGTCGTGTTCGGAGAGCAGACCGAGCGTCCCGGTGTAGGGATAGCGGCCCATGGCAATGACATCCTCCACCGTGAGCAGCTCCACAGGGACACGGCCGGGGAAGACGGAAGCAATCCGCTTCGCCCGCTCATTGCTTTTCAACGCCGCGAGGTCGGTGCCGTCGAGATAGACCGTCCCGCCGAGGGGATTCAGCTGACGGATGAGGCTTTTGAGGATGGTCGACTTCCCCGCTCCGTTCGGCCCGATCAGCACGAGGATCTCCCCGCGCTTCACGCTCAGGCAGATTTCCTTGATGAGCGGCTTGCTGTCGTAGCCGACGGTCAGCCGGTCGATATTCAGGTATTGTTCCGTCATCCCGAAGCTCCTTCCCGCTGCCGCCGAAGCAGGATCGCGATGACGACCGGCGCACCGAAAATGGCGGTGACGGTGCTGATGCTCAACTCGGAAGGGGCGAAAAGCGTCCGCGCCAGGAGGTCGCAGAGCATGCAGAACGCCCCGCCGCCGAGGAAACAGGCGGGAATCATCAGGATCGGGCGGTTGGTTCCCATCAAATTGCGGACGAGCTGGGGAACGGCGATGCCGACGAAGGAAACCGGGCCGGCGAAGGCAGTCACACAGGCCGCGAGCAGACTTGAGAGGATCACGATCAGCACGCGGAACACGCGCACATTGACGCCGACGCTGTGGGCATAGTCCTCGCCGAGCAGGTACGCGCCGATGGGCTTGGAGAGCAGGAACGTCCCGACCAGGCAGAGGCCGATCACGACGGCCATGACGTTGACATTCGCCTGTGTAATGCCGGAAAAGCTCCCCTTCGACCAGTTGTGAAGGTTGACGATGTCGGCGTCATCCGCGAAGGTGACGATGAGGTCCGTGACGGCCGAGCAGATGTAGCCGATCATCACGCCGCTGATGAGCAGAATGGACATCCGCTTCACCAGCCGCGCCATCAGCAGCACGAATCCCATGCAGAGCATCGCGCCGATGAACGAAGCGAAGATCATCGTCCATGAGGAAAGCGTGAACGCAGCGCCGAGGGAGAAGACCATCACGCAGGCGGCGGCGAGCTTCGCCCCGGATGAGATGCCGAGGATGAAGGGCCCCGCGATGGGGTTATGGAAATAGGTCTGAAGCAGATAGCCGGAAAGGGAGAGCCCGCCGCCGAGAATGGCGGCCGCGAGCGTCCGCGGGAGACGCAGTTGGCGAATGATCGCCGTCCAGGTGTCGTTCGCCGCCCCGCCGGTCAGCACGCTCCACACTTCAGTGAACGGAATGCTGACGCTGCCGACGCAGATATTGAGCGCGAAGAGCAGCAGGCAGAGCAGTCCGAGGATCGCGAAGGTCATTCCAAATCGAGGCTTCATTCCGATTCTTTCCTTATTTCAGCGCGAAGATGAATTCACTCTCCGCGGCGTCCCCATTCAGCACACGCGCGAGCTCCA
>CAVCBG010000334.1:0-2213 GCA_963600285.1 Anaerovoracaceae bacterium | reverse complement strand
GTGTAGTAGGTCAACGGGACCGAGAAGTAGACATCATCGCCTCCGTCTTTCACTTCATAAGCGAAGGAGAACGTCAGCCCCTTGCGCTTACGCTGCGTAACCTCGTAGTCCGAGGCATTTGAATAGACGTTGTCGCCGTTTTCCTCGGCGTAATCCAATTCAATAAATTTCTCCGGCATATACAGGGCGCAGTGAATTGAAGTGACGTCGGACATAATATACTGGTAGCGTGTCGACGGAATCATCCGTGAAGTACAGGTCACGATGATCACCGGCAGGCCGCAGGCAGCCGCGCCCAACACAACCGCCGCGGTGAACCACTTCGCGGAGCAGACCGCGTCCGCGTAAATCGCGCAGCTGACGCAGAAGCAGGCCGTCGCGATCATCATGATACGCCAAGCGAATTGGATGCGGCACAGGATATTGAGCATATAACGCCACGGGAAAACATTCGTGCACATGATCAAGGCCGCGGCGCCGAAGAGAGACAGCGTATCGGCAACGACGACCGCCTTTGAACGTTTTCGGACAAAGATCAGTCGCAGCACCGGGAGGATCAGGAGGATCAACCCGGGGAACACATCGTGCGAGTGCCAATCGGTGTAGAAATAAAACAGCTTGTCAAACGATTCGTAATAAGCCCAGGCGTCATCACCCGCGACGACGCTGTCGATTGCCAGTTCGACCGTTGTCATCTGCTCAACCATCGGCAGGAGGAAGAACGCGCCCAGCGCGAGCGTGATCAACGCTGATTTCAACAACGCCATGAATACCTGTCGGTCGCCGAAGGTCTTCTTGAAGCGGATCAGCACAAACGCGAGCGTGAACACACCGCAGATCGCGAGGGAGATCATATGGCACATCAGCAGTCCGGTAAAGCCCAGCGCGAAATGCGGCCACTTCTCCGGCTGTCCTTCATAAATCTCATACAGCCCGAGAATGATGATCGGCAAAAACACAAAAGCCTGAACCTCACCGATCGCCGCGCGATAGAAGACATCCACCAGGCGGTAAACCGCGAAAGCGTACAGGACCGCGGAGACGCGGGCGGGAGTGAGCTTCCCGCTGATTTTCTTCACGCAGCTGTAAATCGCGGCCAGCGAGACGAAAGTGCAGAGGAAAATAAAGATTTTATACGCGGCGATGGCCGAGAATCCCAAAAGGATCAGCACCGCCGGAATCTGCAGGAAGAAATTCGGGTAATAGAAGCCCGAGCCGTGTCCGTAATTTTGGAACCATTCCAGCAGGATCCGGGGAGGAATATGCCCCGCGGCCAGCGAAGCCGCGACCCCGCGGATATGCAGGAGATGGTAAGTGAGGTCATTGCCGTTGTAATAGTAATTGAGCTTGAACAGCGGAATGCAGCTGATCACCGTCAGCAGCAGTAGAATGAGGATCGTGGCCTCCGTTTCGGGCTTCGCGATCTTCGGAAAGCACTTGCGGTACCGGTCGGGGAAGACAAAACGGAAGGTCAGGAATGCCCAAACCAGGACGAAGAAAGCCGTAGTTGTAAGGTGGCGGAGAACGGAATCTTTATACAGAATCCCTTCGGATGAAATCTTGATCGCGTCCACGCCGATCTCCCCGGAAGCGGGGGCGTACAATACCTGAACCCCGATCTGACGGGCATGGTTCTCGATGACCAGCTCGAATGTGTTCTCCGTTCCGCCGTAAAAATCTTTCTGTAAAAGGATCTCGCCGTCGGTATCTTCAATCTTGACAGCGCTTCGGGCCCCGCTTTCCGCGCCCAAATTTCCGCTGATCGTGAAGGTATAGGTGCCCGGCTTCAGGACCAAATCCTTGACGTCCAAATGGTAAAAAGCCTCCGGGTACTCATCCGGATTCAGTTCCAAGCTGTAAACGAAGTCGGTTTCCCAATGCAATATGTCGCGATTGATCAAGAACACCCCGCCGAGCAGTACGGCGAGCGCAACAACAAGCAGTATCCATTGTTTCTTTTTCATAATCGCGATTCCTTTTTCCCGTATAACTACATTCCAATTATAAACGCAAGCGCGGACAGGCTGATCACTTCCGATACGATCTGAATCGTTCCGGATTCCGCCCCGCCGGGGACGCGGCAAAAGCGCCGATTTCCGAACCGGATATCAGCGCGGCATAAACCGGAGCGACTGGATTCAAATTACCCGTCGACTTCCTTCCCGCAGTAAGGGCAGAAGCGCACATCCTTCCCCGTGATTTTCGATCCGCAG
>CAVCBG010000333.1:0-2222 GCA_963600285.1 Anaerovoracaceae bacterium | reverse complement strand
TTCCTTCGTCGTCACGGTGAGCTCCTGCGTCGACGAATAGAAATAGATATCGTCAAGCACGATGTATTTCCGCACCTTCAGCGTGTATTCCGTGCCGCTCTGCAGGCCGCTGAGCGAAACGGTGCCGTCCATATCGGCAGCGCCGAGATTGACGACCGCGCCGTTCAGATAAGCGGCGACCTCGTAGCCGGCCGCGGCGCCATCGGCCTCGCAGGTGACGTCAATCGTGTTCTCGCCGGCTTCCGCGGAGGCGTTCGGGGCGGTCATGGCGTAATTCTTGATCGTACTGAAATCGAGCTCCGGGACAATGACGTCGAGGCCGTCCTTGACGGTGTTGACCGGGATATTCGAGATCGCGGCGGGGAGGTGACTGATCTCCGTCATCGTGTTGTACGGGAACATCTCGTGCAGGAGCAGCATGGCGCCGGCCGTCTCCGCGGCGGCGTAGGCGGTGCCGTTCGCGAGACCATAATCATATGTAACGCCCGACGCTGCCGCGGTGTAGGTAGGCAGGATCAGCACCATGCCCGGGGCGTACAGATCCGTCCCGGCAGTCAGATTGGAGATCGACGCGTGCTCGACCTTCATCTCGCCGTTTAGGTTGCTCGCCGCGACGGAATACACGGAGCTGATACAAGCCGGGGAGCTGCAGCTGCCGATGGTTTCGTTATCGCCCGTGCCCGAGATGACAGGAATGCCGCGGTCGGCGAACTGCTTGAGATAGGCCGTTCTTTCCGGGGCGCTGTCATCGCAGCTGTCCGCGGTCGGCGCCTCATCGCCGAATCTGACGGCGACAGCGTCAATCTGCTGGCCTTCCGATTCAAGCTTCAGCAGCCATTCATAAGCCTTGTATTCGTCCGCGGAATCAATGATTTTGGAATAGCAAAGCTGGGCAGTCGTATCATAAGTGAAGCCGTATTCCTCACATTCAGTCTGACCATACAGCGGCATTTGCGTCTCCGAGACGATTGCCGCGGCGATGATATCCGCGCCGGGAGCGACGCCGCCCTTACCGGCAGCCGCGCCCGCGGCCTTCGTGCCGTCAGCGAACGCGGCGGGATTCGTCGCGCCGGACGGATAGGCGGATTCGGATTCCTCGGCGTGATTCTCGCACACGGAGACCTGGTTCATCACGATTAAATCATTGTTCGAGCCGAAACAATGCTGATTGACGACGGAGCCGTCGGTCTTCTCCTTGAATTCGGGATGCTCGGACGCGATGCCGCTGTCAATGACGGCAATCGTATTGCCTTTGCCGGTGTAACCCAAGGCGTACATTTCGCTGACGGTCGTGATCTGCTCGAAGCCGCCCTCGATCGTGAGGGCCTTCGCCTCGAGACCGCTTTCGTCGGGGTCGTTCAGGAAGGTGACCTCCGTCTCGCGGACGTAGATCAGGTCCTCGTTGCCGCTGATGTACTTGATCACCGCGTCGACGGAGCCGTTGATGACGATCATATCCACCGTATCGAGGACGGAAAGGTCGCCGAGGCCGCATTCGCCGGCGTAAGCCGACTGCGCTTCTTCGCTGCCGTCCTTGACCTTCGCGAGCAATTGATACGTCCGCTCGGCAAGGTCCGCGGTGTTCACGGCGCGGGATTCATTGAGGAAGACGAGGAAGGCTTTCAATTCCTCATCGCGGACCTTCTCGAGGTCCTCGTCGGCGATGTTCCAAGCCGTCTTCGCTTCGGAATCCGCCCCGCCGCCGACGGTCACTTTGACGATGTCGTGGGCGGAGTGATTCGCGGTCTCGAAATAAAGATACGCCGTCCCGGGCGCCGCGGCGGTGATCGTGCCGTTCTCAATGTCGACCGTCACCTCGGACGGATCGCTGACGAAGACGGTGTACGTCTTGAAGGCGGCCTCCTCCGGGAGGATCGTGACGGAGTATGTATATTCCTCTCCGACCTGCAGGGTCAGTTCGTCAACATCGACGGAAATGCTTTCGGGGAATAAGACCGCCGTCTGCGCCGAAGCGGACAGCACCGCGGCGGTCATCAACGCGAGCGCCAGGCTCATCACGCGGAAGATTCTTTTCATAAGGCACCTCTTTTTTAGTTCAACTTTATTGGTACATTTTTTGTGCCAAAGACGCGTGTTATAAGACGCTCCGCGATGGGGATCGTGGCTGCAGGTCACCTCATCCACCGCAAGCGGTCCCCCTTCCCCTCGAGGGGCGACCGCTGACGCGGTCTTGACCTCATCCACCGCTACCGCGGTCCCCC
>CAVCBG010000332.1:0-2226 GCA_963600285.1 Anaerovoracaceae bacterium | reverse complement strand
CGGAAGAAGCCGTTGATGGCGGAGTTCTGGAGCATGACGAAGGTGATCACCGCCGGCAGAAGGGGAATGATGACGCCGCGGACGTTCTTCCGAAGCAGATACGCCAGGCAGAACATCAGCGCCCAGGCATTGAGGCCGAGGGAGTAGAAGAGCGACGTCAACGGCAGGCGCGGACAGGCCTCGGCGAGGTTCGTCAATACGGAACGCAGCGCCGCGGTCCCCTCATCATAATGTAAATCGAAGAGGCCTTTGTTGACGTGCGTCTCCGTCTCAATACCGTACCAGCCGTAAATATCGCGGTGCGGCGCGGCGAAGGGATCGTAATAGCGCGTGTTGCTGCTGAGGAAGACGTCCAAATACATCAGCGGATGCGTCAACCCGAGCTCCGCCCAGACTTTCAGGTACGCCGCGATGCGGTCCGGCTCCGCCCAGGGATCGAACAAGCCCTTGAGCTCGTCCGCGGTCTCAACGCTGAACTGCGCCTCGATCTTGTCGTAATCGAACAGCTCACGCAGCACGGCGGACTGCTCCGCGGTGATACTTTCCTCATCATTGATCACCACCGCGGCGGTCATGCGGAACGGCATCGTCAGCGCCTCCCGCGCCGGCGCGTCCGCGATGCCGAGCTGCGGACGGATCACGCGGTTGAAGACATTGATCACGACGAGCGGAATGAGCAGCACCGGCAGCAGTTTCTTCCATTGCTTCCGCGGTCCGGGCAGGGTAAAGAGCGTCAGGAAGACAACCGCGGCGACGTACTGCCCTTCGTGGCGGACGAGCGTCATCAGCGTGAGGGAGAGCGTCATCAGCACGAGACGGCCCGCCTTCGCGCAGAAGCCGTCCGCGTCAAGAATGATCGCGATCAGCTGCAGGCAGAAGAGCAGGATCATCGCCATGTACAGGCTGTCTTTGAGCAGGGAATAGGCGTAATTCGACCAAATCGGGACGAGGGCGAAGTCCGCCAAGGTCAGCCAGCGCAGCCACGCCGGGGACTTCAGCCGTTTATACATCGGGAAGCACGCCGCCATGACGAGGGCGTTGATCAGCATCTGCGGACCGGTAAAGAGGAACAGCCCGAGGTTGTCCGAGCCGAGGGCGCGGCCGAGCTTCATTGCCCAGCCCATCAGCATGGACGAGAAGGCGGGATGGTTATCCGTGAAGTTGCCGGAGCCGAAGAAGTTATTCAGCTGCTTGAGCCCGTCCGAGGGGACAAAGCCCGGCCAAAAGGCGGCAATCGTCGGCAGCCAGCATACGAGGATGATGAGCAGCGGCAGGACGAAGGCATGCTTCTCGAAGACGAATGTCCCGATCCGTCCGTACTTGCCTTCCGGCAGCCCGCCGTCCAGCGCCGCGAATCCCGCCCGCGTCAGCAGATAGAAGAAGGGGATGAACCCCGCCGCGCGGACGAGCGTCATCAGGCACTGCGGCATATTCGAGAAAAGCGGCGCCATCGTCCCGCATTCAAGCCCGCATTCACCGCAGATCAGACAGCCGCTGTAGATCACCGCGAGGATCAGCGCCGCGAGCGAGAACGGCCGTCCGTGAACCCGCTTCATCAGCGCGCGGATCACGAGGAAAAGCAGCGGGAACAGCAGGATCGCGTACGGGTAGACCCGCTCCCCGAACACCGGCAGGAAGGCGGAGAACTTCTCAAGCGCCGTCCCCTCCGGCATCCGCGAAGCGATCTCGGCCGTGTCCAAAATCTCAAACGGCATTCCGAACGCCAAAGCGGCGAAAAAGGCGAATAACAGGCTCAGCAATGTGTTCATAGCCCTAATTATACAAAAGAATCGGGTAAAATGAGGAAAGAGACAGGAAGGAGAGAGCGATGAAACATATTCATGTGTCCGCGGCCGTGATCTGCGACGACCTCACGCGTCCCGCGAAAGTGTTCGCGACGGCCCGCGGTTACGGCGCGTACAAAGGGCAGTGGGAGTTCCCCGGCGGGAAGATCGAGCCCGGCGAGACCCCGGAACAGGCGCTCGTCCGTGAGATTCGCGAAGAGCTGAACACCGAGATCCGCGTCGGCGAACACATTGCCGCGGTCGAATGGGATTACCCGGAGTTTCACCTGACGATGGAGTGCTACCTCTGCGAAGTCGTCTCCGGTGCCCTGACCCTGAAAGAAGCCGAGGCGGCGAAATGGCTGCCGAAATCCGACCTCTGCTCCGTCCCCTGGCTCCCCGCGGACCGTTCCATTCTGCCGGAGATTGAGAAACGAATGGG
>CAVCBG010000331.1:0-2234 GCA_963600285.1 Anaerovoracaceae bacterium | reverse complement strand
AATCAGCCGCGCAGTTTCTTCAGGAAGCTCACGACGCCGGAGGCAGCGCTGCTGCCGGAGCCTTCGAGGGCGTCCGGAATGCCGTTGCCGTCCTTGTCCTCAAGCAGGGAAGACGCCGCGGACAGGTCGAACTTGCCGCCGGCAGCCTTGCTGATCAGGGAGGCGATATCCGTGCCGGTGCTTTCGGAATCGGAGCTCGCGGAGCCGAAGATCATCGGCGCGATGGAGGAGATGATCTTCTTCACGTTCGCGCTGCTGACGCCGGTCTTCTTGCTGATGTTCTTGATCAGCGTGGAAGCGGAACCGCCGAGCAGGGACTCCACCAGGGACGAGACTTTGTCGGAGCTGCCGCTGCCGAGCAGGGAGCTCAGGCTGCTGAGGTCAACGCCCTTCACCGCGGAGGCGATGCTGCTCATCGCGGAGGCGCCGTCCTTCGACGCGGAGCTTGTCTTGGCGCTCTGCAGGATCGCGGGGACCGCTTCATTCAAAATGCTTTTGACGTCGGACTTTTCGGTGCCGGTCTGTTCGCTCAGCTTTTCAATGCTTTCATCACTCATCAGAGTGCTCAGGGTATCATTCAGTGACATAATGTTTCTCCTTTTTCGGGTATGTTCCTACCCGGTTCATTCTATATCATACCGCCGAAAGCTGAAGAAAATATTAGAAGGGGTCCGGTCGGGGATAAAAATAAGACCCGAGACGGGTCTTATTCAAAAATTCGATTCGCGGGATCAAGTCTTCTTGATGAATTTATATCCGCATTTCGGGCAGGTGATCTCGACCTTGCCCAAGCCCTTCGGCACGCGGATGGTCACGTGGCACTGCTTGCAGCGGTAGAATTTGTGCGTCTTGCGCTGCGACCAGCGCTGCTTGACCTTGTTCGGGACGCCCTTGATCTTGTCCACGATCTTCAGGTACGCCAAGCGCTCTTTGGAACGGGCGGCGTAGTTCTTCGAGAGCATGCGGAACACCTCGATCGCGAAGAGGACGAGCGCGATGTAATAGAGCCACCGTTTCCCGGTGAAGAGCGAAAGGATCCAGAAGATCAAAAAGCCGATGCCGAGCGCCTGGTTGAGCTCATCCACCCCATAGCGTCCCACCATGAAGTTCGCGAGTTTATTACGAATGTTGTTGAAAAAATTTCTCATGTCTTGTCTCCGATTTCGTCCCGCTCCCGAAGAAGCTTCGCGGTATTTTTTTATTTTAACAAAGAAAGATAAATGATTTATTAGAAAGCGGGCAAAAGTCTGAAAAACTCATTAGAAATTGCTTAGATTCGGAACTTCGGGCAAAATCGAGGGTATATTTATTATACGGAAAGCTTCACGAGGAAGCTTCATGAATGAGCAACCAAGCCGGGCATCCCGCGGGAACCGGAAAGAAAACGGAACACAAGACATGACAAAAGACCCCTATGAAGTACTCGGCCTCAGCAAAGGCGCGAGCGAAGACGAGATCAAGCAGGCATACCGCGCGAAGATCAAGGAATGCCATCCCGATCTGCATCCGGACGACCCGGACGCGAATCAGAAAATGAGCGATGTCAACACCGCGTATGACATGCTGATGAATCCGCAGAAATACAACACCGCCTACGGCTCGCAGGGTTACGGCTCAACAAGCACGACCGGCACCGGCTACGGCAGCTACGGATACGGCCCGGGTTACAACACCACGACCCGCACCTACACCTATTCCTCCGTGGAGGAGATGTTCGAGGACCTCTTCGGCGCCATGTACGGCACCGGCGGCTTCTATACCAACTACGGCGGCACCACGGCCTCCCGCACCGCCTACGCCGGCAACGGGCAGACGGACTCCACGCCGAAGGCCGAATCCGTTGACTCCGACGACGTGAAGAACGCGGTGAACTCCATCAACGGCCGTCAATTCCGCGACGCGCTGACGCACCTCTCCCATGTGGAGACGGCGAAACGCGACGCCCGCTGGAATTATCTCGCCGGGCTTTCATACGCCGGGCTCGGATACTACGACAAGGCCATCCCGAAGATGCAGACCGCCGCGCAGATGGAGCCGAGCAATGATAATTATTACAACCTGCTGCAGAGCTACCGCCGGAAGTACAGCTACGCCAATACCTACACCCGCACCGGAACGTCCTATTCCAACGGCACGAACGCTTTCGGCTGCTCAAGCCCGATGATAAAGTTTTTCGTCGCCATCATTCTGCTCAACCTGCTGCTCTCGATCATCTTCCGAAGCTGCGGTTACCC
>CAVCBG010000330.1:0-2257 GCA_963600285.1 Anaerovoracaceae bacterium | reverse complement strand
GCCGTAGCCGACCACGAACTCATTCGGGACTTGGAAGCCGATGTAGTCGGCTTGGAAGGCGTTTTGTTTCCGGCCGATCTTCTCAAGCAGGCACGCCGTCTTGAAGCTCGCGGGTTTGCGGGCGCCGAAGAATTCTTTCAGGTAGCCCAGCGTCAGGCCGGAGTCAATAATATCCTCCACCAGCAGGACGGGACGGCCGGAGATGTTGATATTGATATCCTTGACCAGCTTCACCACGCCGGAGCTTTTGGACGCCTCGCCGTAGCTGGAGACGGAGATGAAATCCATGTACATGTCGGTCTTGATGGCGCGGCAGAGGTCCGTATAGAAGAAACTCGCGCCCTTCAGAACACAGACGACGACCGGGTACTGTCCTTGATAATCGGCGGTGATCTGCGCCCCGAGTTCGGCGACGCGGTTCTTCAACATTTCTTCCGAGTACAGCACACGTTCAATATCTTCTTTTTCGCTTCTGATCAGCATTTTATTCTCCTATAAGGTGATAGCTTCCGTCTCCGTGTCATCGGAGGGCTTCGGCAGTTTGGCGAGGAAGAGCTCCACCTGCTCCGGGCAGCGGCCGATGTAGTCGTTCGCGTTCAGGACGGACGCGATCTCTTCCTTGGTGAGGACGAAGTCCGGGTCATTGCCCAGGTCTTCCAACAGCTCGCACGGCAGGCCTTCGCGCATGCGGAGCGTGGCGTCCATTGAATGTCGGCGGATGATTTCATGCGTCTGCTGGCGGTCTCCGCCTTTCTTGACCGCTTCCATCAGCAGGTTTTCCGTCGCGATGAACGGCAGATATTCATCCACCGCCTTCGCGATGATCTTCTCATTGACATGCATCCCGTCGGTGACGTTCGCCATCAGACGGAGAATGCCGTCCACCGCGAGGAACCCTTCCGGCAGGGAGATACGGCGGTTGGCGGAGTCGTCCAGCGTGCGTTCGAACCACTGCGTGGAGGCGGTCATGGGGGCGTTCAACGCGTCCGCCATGACGTAGCGGGCCAGCGAACAGATGCGTTCGCAGCGCATCGGGTTGCGTTTGTATGCCATCGCGGACGAGCCGACCTGTTCTTTCTCGAACGGCTCCTCCACCTGGCGCATGTGCTGGAGCAGGCGGATGTCATTCGCGAACCGGTACGCGGACTGCGCCACCGAGCTCAGGGCGTTGAGAATGCGGCTGTCGAGCTTCCGCGGATAGGTCTGCCCGCAGACGTCGAAGAGTTCGTCAAAGCCGAACGCGGCCGCGATGCGGCGGTTCATTTCGTCGATCTTGGCCGAGTCGCCGTTGAAGAGCTCCATGAAGCTCGCCTCCGTCCCGGTCGTGCCGCGGCAGCCGAGGAAGCGGATGGCGCGGATGCAGTCGTCGATCTCGGCGAGATCCATGTAGAGGTCCTGGATCCACAGGCAGGCGCGTTTGCCGACGGTGACGAGCTGCGCCGGCTGGAGATGGGTGTAGCCCAAGGTCGGCATGGCCTTGTATTTATCCGCGAAGGCAGCGAGGTTCGCGATGACCTTCAGCATGGAGCGCTTGACGGAGCGGAGGGCGTCGCGGTAGATGATCAGGTCGGCGTTGTCCGTGACGTAGCAGCTGGTCGCGCCGAGGTGAATGATGCCCTTCGCGCCGGGAGCGGCGACGCCGTAGGTGTAGATGTGCGCCATGACATCGTGGCGGATCTCTTTTTCCTTCTCGCGCTCAATGTCGTAGTCGATATCGGTGATGTGCGCTTCCAGTTCGGCGACCTGCTCCGCCGTTACCGGGAGGCCGAGTTCGCATTGCGCGCGGGCCAGTTCGACCCAGAGCTTCCGCCAGGTTTGGTAGCGGGTATCCGCCGAAAACAGCTGCTGCATCTGCTTCGAGGCGTAGCGGGTGCAGAATGGACTTTCATAAGAATCGTGCATATGATTTCTCGCAATTAAGGGGCTGAGCCCTCCATACGGAGGGGTGTTCATAAGGGAATTGTACCTTAAACAGGGAGGAGTTAGGAGTGAGGAGTGAGGAGTTGTGACCGGAGACCGGTGACCGGTGAGCAGAGACCAGAGACCAGATAACATAGATCGGCGTGCGTTCGACAAGCGAGCACTCGTTCCGCTTAGACCGTGCTTAAGCCTTCCCCTATGAGGGGAAGGGGGACCGCTTGCGGTGGATGAGGTGCAGAAAAAACGAACGCCCGATATCGCAAGTCGGCCTCCCGAAGAAAAGCGCCAACTCCACTCTCCACTCTTCACTCTCCACTCTGTCTTTTCGGGGAAGGGG
>CAVCBG010000329.1:0-2258 GCA_963600285.1 Anaerovoracaceae bacterium | reverse complement strand
TTGTCAATGATGTCCTCCGGGCGGCCTTCTTCAACGATGACGCCGTCCGCCATGAAGATCACTTTATCCGCCACGGAGCGGGCGAACGCGATCTCGTGGGTGACAATGACCATCGTCATCTTTTCCTCGGCCAGCTGACGGATGACCTTGAGGATCTCCTTCGTCAGCTCGGGATCCAGCGCGGAGGTCGGCTCGTCGAAGAAGAGGATATCCGGCTTCATGGCGAGGGCGCGGGCGATTGAGACGCGCTGCTGCTGCCCGCCGGAAAGCTGGCAGGGGTACGCGTTCTCACGGTCGGCGAGGTCCATTTTCTTGAGAAGCTCCCGCGCCTCGGCGTAGACTTCGTCCTTGTTCCGCTTCTGAACGGTGATCGGCGCGTCGGTGATGTTTTTCAGCACGGTGTAGTGCGGAAAGAGGTTGAAATTCTGAAACACCAGCCCGACCTTCGAGCGGAACTTTTTCATTTCCTTTTGTGAAACGTAGACCGTCTTGCCGTCCGCGTCGTTCCAGGCGGCCTTTTCCCCTTCATAGATGATCTCGCCGCTGTCCAGCGTCTCAAGGAAGGTGGCGCAGCGGAGCAGGGTCGATTTCCCGGAACCCGACGGGCCGAGGATGGCGACGACTTCGCCTTTGTTGACCGTCAGCGTGATGTCCTTCAGCACTCCCATGCCGGGGAAGGTTTTTTTCGCGTGTTCGATTCGCAGAATTTCCATTGTGTCCTCCTACATGTGGTAATAACTGAAGTGCTTCTCGATCTTCGCCATGACCCAAGCCGTGACGTAGTTGAAAACGTAATAGAAGACGCCGGCGACGATGAACGGGACCATGGTCTTCTGCGCGGCGGCGAGGGACTTCGCGATGGTGAACATCTCCGTGACGGCAACCGTGAACGCCATCGAGGTATCCTTGATCAGGGTGATGACCTCATTCGTGATCGAAGGGAGGATGACCTTGATGAGCTGCGGCAGAATGATCCGCGTGAAGGTCTGCGTCCGGCTGTAACCGAGCAGCTCGGCCGCCTCAAACTGTCCCTTCGGGATGGAGTCGTACCCGCCGCGGTAGATTTCCGCGAAGTAGGCGGCGTAGTTGATCACGAAGGCGAGGATGACGGCGTAGAAGCGGTAGTTCGTGCTCAGCGGGATGCGGAAGAAGTAATACGGTCCGAAATAGACGACCAGAATCTGCAGCATCAGCGGTGTGCCGCGCATGATTGAGATGTAGACGCGTGTGATGCCGCTGAGGAGTTTGTTCTTGGACCGAGCCCCGAACATGATCAAAAATCCCAACGGCAGGGAGAAGATAAGCGTCAGGAAAAAGATTGAGCAGCTGACGCCCAGCCCGCCCCACAACTGCTTGATGATGACTTCTAATTTCATAGGTACGTCCTTTTCTTACCCATCGTTCGAGGGCAGCTTCACGGCCGCCCCCGAACTTCATTCAAAGGATAAAGTTGATTTTCGTGTGAATTACTTGCCGATGATGCAGGTGTCCATGCCGTCGAACCACTTCGCGGAGATCTCGGCGCAGGTACCGTCGGCGGTCATCTCTTCGAGGGTCTTCTGAACGGTGTCGCGGAGTTCGGTGTTGCCGAGTTTGAAGGCCACAGCGTACTGTTCCGGGGCAAGCTCTTCGTCGAGGATGCGGAAGGCGCCTTCGTTGGACTCCATCGCGCTGACGACGACGTCGTAGTCACCGGCAACCGCGTCCGCGCCGCCCGCTTCCAGATCCATGAAGGCGGTGGTGTACATCGGCTCGGTCAGGAGGGAGGCGAAAGTCGCGGTCAGATCGGCGAAGTCTTCGGAGTTCAGCAGATCGTAGGCGGAGGAGTCGGCCTGGGTGATGACAACCTTGCCGGCGAGATCGTCGAGGGACTGAATGTCGGAGTCGGCGCGGACAGCGATGACCTGACCGGCATCCTTGTAGGCGTCCGTCCATTCATACAGGTCGAGACGGGCTTCGCTCTTGGTGAAACCGTTCCAAATGCAGGTGATGGTGCCGGAGTCGAGTTCGTTGTCCTTGGCGTCCCAGTCGATCGGCTGCAGGACCAGTTCCCAACCGTTGCGTTCGCAGACTTCGGCCGCGAGATCGATATCATAACCGACGTAATCGCCGTTCTCATCCATAAAACCGTAAGGCTCGAACCCGGGGTCAAATCCGAGAACGAATTGCTCGGCGGCCTGGGCGGATACAGCGAACATCAGAACAAAAACGACAGATAAGATGATGAATAAAGACTTTTTCATGATATTTCAACCTCA
>CAVCBG010000328.1:0-2262 GCA_963600285.1 Anaerovoracaceae bacterium | reverse complement strand
AAACAAAAAACCGAAGGTTTTTTGTTTCCCTTCGGTTCATTGTGCGCTGGGGGGGAATCGAACCCCCATGGATTTCTCCACATGGCCCTCAACCATGCCTGTCTGCCAGTTCCAGCACCAGCGCGTATGTAGTTTATTGTACGCAAAGCGGCGGTTTTGTCAAGAATATTTCTCTTTTCATGAAAAATCCCGCCGTCCTTAAAAATGTTCTATAATAGACCTCATGATCGACAAACCTTTTGAACTTCACGCCCCCTACGCCCCGATGGGAGACCAGCCGCAGGCGATTGACGAACTCGTCGAGGGCATCAACCTCGGACGCAAAAATCAAGTCCTGCTCGGCGCCACGGGTACCGGCAAGACCTTCACCATGGCGAACATCATTCAGCGGGTGCAGAAGCCGGCGTTGGTGATGGCGCACAACAAGACCCTCGCCGCGCAGCTTTACGCCGAGTTCAAGGAGTTCTTCCCCAACAACGCGGTGGAGTACTTCGTCTCCTACTACGACTACTACCAGCCGGAGGCATACGTACCGCGCCACGACCTTTACATTGAAAAGGAAACCGACACCAACGACGAAATCGACCGTCTCCGTCTGGCGGCGACGGCTGCCTTGACCGGACGGAAGGACGTCATCATCGTCGCGTCCGTCTCCTGCATTTACGGCCTCGGCGACCCGGAGCTCTACGGCAAGATGGTCATCACCCTCAAAACAGGCACCATCACCCGACGGAATGCCCTTCTCCGCTCGCTCCTCGAATCCCATTACGAACGCCACGACATGGATTTCGTCCCCGGTTCGTTCCGGGTGCGCGGGGACACGCTCGACATCTACCCCGCCTACGAAGACAGCCTCGCCTACCGCGTCTCCTTCTTCGACGACGAAATTGAACGAATCACGGCCGTCAATCCGCTCACCGGCGAGCTCATTGAAGTCCTCGACACGGTGGACATTTACCCGGCGAAGCACTACATCACCGACGAAGCCCGTCTCAAGGAAGCCTTGGCCGACGTTGAGAACGAGCTCGCGGAGCGCATCCGCTATTTCAAGGACCGCGACATGCTCGTCGAGGCGCAGCGCATTGAACAGCGGACGAATTACGACCTCGAGATGATCCGCGAGACCGGGTACTGCTCCGGCATCGAGAATTATTCCCGCCACCTGGACCGCCGCGAACCCGGATCGCATCCGTGGACGCTGATGGACTTCCTGCCGACGGATTATCTGCTCTTCATCGACGAATCCCACATGACCGTGCCGCAGATCCGCGGGATGCATCACGGCGACTATAACCGCAAGAAGACGCTCATCGACTACGGCTTCCGCCTGCCCTCGGCAATCGACAACCGCCCGCTGACCTTCGACGAATTCGAGACCTACATGGGGCAGACGATCTACACCTCCGCCACGCCCGGCCCGTATGAAATGCAGCGCGCGGAGCACGTCGCCGAACAGATCATCCGCCCGACCGGCCTGCTCGATCCGGAAGTCGAAGTCCGCCCGATCAAGGGACAGATCGACGACCTCATTGCCGAGATCCGCAAGCGGACCGCCGTTCACCAGCGCGTCCTCGTCACAACCTTAACAAAACGCATGGCGGAGGACCTGACGGATTACCTTAAGGATAACGACATCAAAGTCCAATATCTGCATTCCGAGGTGGATACGCTGGAGAGAATTACAATCTTAAGAGATATGCGCTCGGGAGTGTACGACGTCATCGTCGGCATCAATCTGCTCCGTGAAGGCCTGGACCTGCCGGAGGTGTCCCTCGTCGCCATTCTGGACGCCGACAAGGAAGGTTTCCTCCGCTCCGGCGTGTCGCTGATTCAGACCATCGGCCGCGCCGCCCGCAACGCCGACGGCAAGGTGATCATGTACGCCGACAAGATGACGGACTCCATGGACTACGCCATCACCGAGACGGCGCGCCGCCGCGCCAAGCAGATGGCGTACAACAAGGAACACAACATCAAGCCGATGACCATTCAGAAGGCCATCTACGACATTTCCGAACGCCTGACGACGCAGTCCGCTGTCTCCGCGGATAAGGAAGACCGCAAGGACATGAAGAAGCGCCTGCCGAAGAACGAGCTCAAGCACAGCCTCGCCGCCCTTGAAAAAGAAATGAAACTCGCCGCGAAGAACCTCGAGTTCGAAAAGGCGGCCGAGCTCCGCGACCAAGTCTACGAACTCCGCGGCCTCCTCGCCGACCTCGAAGACGTCCCACCGTGGAAGCGCGCGAAGATGCTCGCGGGGGA
>CAVCBG010000327.1:0-2265 GCA_963600285.1 Anaerovoracaceae bacterium | reverse complement strand
GGAGCGGCGATGAAGATGGAGGAATAGGTGCCCATCAGGAGGCCCACAAGGAGGATCACCGAGAAGTCCCGCAAGGAAGACCCGCCGAGGAGGGCCATCGAGAGGAGCATGAACTCGGACGTCATCAGCTGGGTGTTGATGGAGCGCTCCAGCGTCTGAACGATGGAGTGATTCACCAGCGTCTCGTAATCCACATGGGGCAGGATGCGGCTGTTCTCGCGGATGCGGTCGAAGACGACGATCTTATCCTGAACGGAGAAGCCGATCACCGTCAGCAGCGCCGTCAGCGTCAGGGAGCTGAACTGCCAGCCCCAGAACTGACCGAAGGCGGAGAGGCTGATGACGATCAGGGAGTCGTGGATCATCGCGATGATGGCGCAGATGCCGTAGCGGAAAGAGTTCGGGATCGAGCGGAAGGCGAACCAGATGTAAAGGACCACGCCCAAGCCGGCCGCGGCGACAGCCCAGAAGGCGCGTTTGGCAACTTCGCTGCCGACGGACGGGCCGACGGACTCGATGGAGTACTGCAGGGCTTCGGGATCCTGGCCGTACTTCTCGGCGATGGCGTTGATGTAGCTCGTGATGGTTTCGTCGGAAAGGTATTCCGAGCGGACGATGACCATGTCATCCCCGGAGGTCTGAACGGTGCAGCCGGTGAGGCCGAGTTCTTCGGAGACGGATTGCAGCTCCTCGCGTTCCGGGCGGGTGCCTTCCGCGAATTGCAGCTGCAGCATGGTGCCGCCGGTGAAGTCAATGCTCAAGGGCATGCCCTTGACGGCGAGGACGATCAGCCCCGGGACGATCAGCAGCAGTGAGAACGCGAAGAACCAGTAACGCTTCGAAAGAATATTGAATTTCATTGTCTTGCTCCTTTCCCGTTTAGGCTGACAGATACTTTTCGTGGTCTTCCTGCTTCATGTTCTTGGTGAAGAAGTAAAGCAGGGTGCGGGTGACGAGGTACGTGGTGACCAGGGAGATCACAACACCGAGCGCCAGCGTGACGGCGAAGCCCTTGACAATGGTCGCGCCGAAGGAGGAGCCGAAGTAGAAGAGGATCGCGGAGGTGATCAGCGTGGCGGCGTTGGAGTCGCGGATGGAGGACCAGGCGCGCGGCCAAGCCAGGCTGACGGCCTGCTTGATGGTCTTGCCTTCGCGGAGCTCTTCCTTCAGACGCTCGAACATCAAGACATTCGAGTCGAAGGCGGAGCCCGTCGTCAGCAGCAGACCCGCGATGCCGGAAAGGGACAGCGTCACCGGGATCATCTTATACACCGCGAAGGTGACGGCGCCGTAGAAGATAATGGCGCAGACCGCGGCGATGCCCGGAACGCGGTAGTAAATGAGCATGAAGAGCGCGGCGAGGCCGAGGCCGATCAGACCCGCGACCAGAGACTTCTGCAGGGAGTCCTCGCCGAGGGTGGCGCCGATCTTCTGATATTGGACGATCTTGAGCGGGATCGGCAGGGAGCCGTACTTCAGCTGAATGGCGAGGGCGTTCGCGGATTCATAGTCGAAATTGCCTTCGATCACGCCTTCGCCGCCGGGGATCTGTGAATTGATGCGGGGGCTGGAGATCACCTCGCCGTCGAGGACGAGGGTGAGGTACTTGCCGATGTTGTCACGGGTGAATTCGGAGAAGATTTGACCGCCCTCTTCCGTCATCTGGAAGGCGACCACCGGGATGGTGCTGTTCTCATAAACCTCGACAGCCGCGTTCTTCAGGTCCGCGCCGGTCAGGATGGTGTGGTAGACGGTCTCATCGTCATAGACGGTGTCGTCATCTTCGGAAACGGGGCGGGCGTCGGTCTTGATCTTCGCGCCGCGCTCGAAGTAGGTGTCGCCGGTGTCGACGAACTCGAGCATGCCGGTTTCTTTCAGCGTGTCGAGGACCTCATCCGTGTCGGTCATGCCCGGGAACTCCGCGACGATGCGGTTGTCCCCCGCGACCTGGAACACGACTTCGCTGACGCCCAGACCGTTGGAACGGTTCTCAAGGATCTGGCGCGCGACCTCGAGCTGGTCCGCGGTGACGACGGTGTTTTCATCAACATCCGCTTCCAGCAGAACCTGCATGCCGCCCTGGAGGTCCAGGCCGAGGCTGAGGTTCGGACCGCGGTGCAGGCCGAAGAGATTGATCTCGTGCGGCATGTCAATGTAAACCGCCGCGGCGAAAATCAAAACGATGAGCAAAAGATTGATATAGGGCTTTTTCATTCTGCCTCCGTAACTTCGTGCCGTATCGGCACGCAACGGGGAAAATTATAC
>CAVCBG010000326.1:0-2280 GCA_963600285.1 Anaerovoracaceae bacterium | reverse complement strand
GCCGCGGCTTCGACGACTTCCGACGTCATGACCCCGGCTGAAGTCGCTCAGCTGCTGAAAGTCTCCGAAGAGGACGTCATCGCCTCCATCACCGCGGGCGACCTGAAAGCCCGCAAGATCGGCTCCGCCTACCGCATCAGCAAATCAGCGGTAGATGAATTCCTGAAGGGCTGAGGTAATTGATGAACACGGCATGCCGTTTGTCCGTTTTGACGGTTCAGACGGCATGCTTTTAATTTTTAACGGAATCACCGACGCCCCGCGCCGAGAACAGAGAAACAAATCATGAAGCTTCTGGAATACCAGCTCAAAACGATCTTCAAGCAGTATGAGATCCCGATCCCGGACGGGAAGGTCACCTCAATTGCCCGTGAGGCGAAACGCATCGCCGAGGACATTGGGGAGGCTGTCGTCGTCAAGGCGCAGGTGCTGGCCGAAGGCCGCGGCGCCGCGGGCGGCATCCGTCTGGCCCGAACAGCGCAGGAGACGGAGCTCTTCGCCTCGCAGATCCTCGCCTCCACCATCCAAGGCCGGCAGGTGAGCAAGGTGCTCGTGGATGAAGCGGTCATCGTTGACAAAGAATATTACATCTTCATCACCTACAGCCGCGCGATGCAGAAGCCTGTCATCGCCATGTACAACAACAGCAGCGTCTATATTGAGACCTCCGCGGCGGCTTTGGACGACAACCTGGATTACCTCGCCATCGACCCGCTCATCGGCCTGCAGCAGTACCAAATCTTCGAACTGGCGTCCCGCTTCGATTTTCCCCCGAAATATCAGCGCCGCCTCTTCACCATCGTCAACGCGATGTGGCGGATCTTCTGCGACCTGGACGCGACGCTTGTCGCGATCAACCCGCTCGTGATCACCAACGACGGACGCATGCTCGCGCTGGACGGCAAGATCACCATCGACGACCACGCCTTCTTCCGCCAGCAGTCCGTGTTCGACACCCGCGTGATTGAAACCCACGCCACCGAGACGGAATACGCGGCGAACAAATACGGCATGTATTACTTCAAGATGGACGGGAACATCGGCCTGCTTTCCAACGCGACCGGCGTCACCATGTTCACCATCGACTATGTGAAATCCCGCGGCGGTCTGCCCGCGGACTACCTGGACCTCGGCGGCAGTGCCAAACCGGATAACATCGACCTCGCCATGCGGGTGCTGTATGACGATCCGGATATCGACGTCATCCTCGTCAATATCTTCGGCGGACGCATTCATTGCGATGAGGCGGCCGAACGGCTGCTGGCTACGCTGAAGAACAACCGGCGCCACGTCCCGGTGATTGCCTGCTTCGGCGGGACCGGCGCGGAGAAGGCGGTTGAATTGCTGGCGGAGTCATCCATCAAAGCCGTGACCGAGCTTCCCTCCGCTGTCGACGAAGTCTTTAACATTATCGGAGAACCTTATGAGCATCCTGATCAATAAAAACACCCGCGTCATCGTTCAAGGCATCACGGGCCGTGAAGCCGCGGTCTATTCGCTGGATATGCTCAATTACGGCACGCAGATCGTCGCCGGGGTCTCCCCGAGCCAGGGCGGCATTTGGGTGCTCGACGAAAAAGTCCCGGTCTTTGACAGCATGCGGACCGCGGTCGAGGCCACCGAAGCCAACACCTCCATCATGTTCGTACCGGCCCACCGCGCGGCCGACGCCCTTTTTGAAGCGGCCGACTCCGGCGTGGAGACGGTCGTCTGCATGACGGAAGGCCTGCCCGTGCAGGATGTGTCGAAGGCCTGCGAATACTTTCGCACGCGCGGCGTCCGCCTGATCGGCCCGAACACGCCGGGGGTCATCATCCCCGGAGAGCAGAAGCTCGGCGTGTATCCGTCCGACTGCGTGATCCCCGGGAAGATCGGCGTCATCACCCGTTCCTCGACCCTGAGTTACATGATCATGGCCGAGATGAAAGCCCACGGCATCGGCGTCAGTACCTGCGTAGGGATCGGCGGCGACGTGATCTGCGGGACGACCTTCGTGGACGCGCTGGAGCTCTTCGAGAACGATCCGCACACCGAGCGGGTGCTCCTCATCGGTGAGCCGGGCGGGATGGAAGAATGCCGCGCCGCGAAATACGCCGCCTATCACATGTCCAAACCGGTGGTCGGATTCCTGACGGGGCTGAACATCCCCGAAGGCAAACGCCTGACCCACACCGGCGCCTACGTTGACGGCGGCGTCGGCACCACCCGCGAGAAGCTCGAAGCCTTCCGCAGCGCCGGCATTCCCGTGACGACGAACGTATTCGAAGTGGTGGAGATGCT
>CAVCBG010000325.1:0-2293 GCA_963600285.1 Anaerovoracaceae bacterium | reverse complement strand
CTTGACATAATAAAATAAAAGTTCTAAAATAATGACTATGTGACTTGATCGAACACCGCATCCCTTTTATTTTGATTGGAGACCCGACACATGACGAACATCATTTACGCTGTCGATGAAGAAACATTCGTCCACAAATACTCCCCCAAGCCCCCGGAAGAGATCCGCCGGGAGGTCGAAGCCGGCGCGTTGGAGCTGCCGGTGCCGATTCATTCGCCGCGCTGCGTGCAGCTGCGGAACTACATCCTCATCGCCGAACGCGAAACCCCGCCGATGATTTCCCAGACCCAGCTGCACGTCCTCGAACTGCTCTCCCTCGGCGCCAGCCTCAAGGAGATCGGCGCCGCCCTTTCCCTGTCCTTCAGCGGCGTCCGCTATCACGTCGAGACGCTGAAGGAGAAGTTCAACGTCACCACCCGCGAGGAGCTGATCCGCGTCTACTGTACACTTTACCGCTGAAAACGGAGGGCTTACGTCTGCAAGAACCGCGCCAACAAGAATCCTCCGATTTGTCAAGGGCAAAAATGTTACATATTTTTGTGTTCACGGAATTGTGGATAGTTTGTATTTGTCGGAGAATTTTCTCAAATTTTAAGATAAGGGTTTGGACAACCGGACGGAGTGGATTTAATGGCAGCTCTTTTTCAACGAAAAAAACGGCGCTGTCAATTACACGCATTGACATTTGTTCTGAATCCGCGGGGTTGAATGGAATCGAATTTTAAGATTGCGATTCTTAAATATTCGGGTATTTTTAAGAAAATCTGCCTGAGCGGAGGGCGGTTTTTGATCCGCTTTTTCTATGCTAAAATAAATTCACCGCGATGGGGATGACCGAAACACGGCCACCGTTTGTTCCATCGAAGCGGTACCCGGATCAGACACAATCCAGCTTGACACCAGGCCGCCGAAAGGCTCGGCGGTCCTGTGGATAATTGTCTGTCCGCGCGGAAATCAACAGAGAAGAAGACACAAGACAATGGTCAACAACGCACAAACTACAGCCGCAGAGAATCCCGGAATGCCCGATGCCGCCGCGCAGAACGCGTGGAAGGCCGCTTTGGGCCAGATGAAGGGAAGCATGGATCGGCAGACGTTCAGCACCCTGCTGGGCAATGCCGAGCTTCTCTCCCGGGAGGACGGTGTATTCACCGTCGGCATGCAGAACGGGTTCACCCGCGGCTGGGCGGAGCAGCGCCTGAGCGCCGCCTTGGAGAAGGTCCTCAGCGGATTTTATGACGAGCCGCAGAAGGTCTGCTTCGTTGTGCGGGACGCGTACGGCAGCGCGGAGAAATCCGACGCCGAACCCGCCGCGGAATCCGTCCGCCGGGAAGCGCCGGCCGCGTCCGTCCGCGTCCGTCCGTCGGGGAGCATCCTCTCCCGCTTCACGTTTGACAACTTCGTCGTCTCGAATAACAACAACCTCGCCAGCGCGGCCGCGAAGGCCGTCGCCGAACATCCCGGCACCGCGTACAACCCGCTCTTCATCTACGGCGGCGTCGGCATGGGCAAGACGCATCTGCTCCACGCCATCGGCAACCGCCTGCAGGATTCGGATTACAACGTCGTCTACGCCTCCTCGGAGGAGTTCACCAGCGACTTCATCCGCTCCATTCAGAACCGCGACGACGAGACCTTCCGCGCGAAGTACCGCACCGCCGACGTCCTCCTCATCGACGATATCCAGTTCATCATCGGCAAGGAATCCACGCAGGAGGCGTTCTTCCATACTTTCAACAAGCTGTATGAGATGAATAAGCAGATCGTCATCACCTCCGACCGCGCGCCGAAGGCCATGGCGACCTTGGACGAACGCATGCGCTCCCGTTTCGAATGGGGGCTCACGGTTGACATTCAGCCCGCCGATCTCGAGACCCGCATCGCGATCCTCTCCGCCAAGGCCCAGCAGGCCGGCAAGAAGATCGCCCCCGAAGTTATTGAACAGATCGCCCGCCAGGTGACCTCCAACGTCCGCGAACTCGAAGGCGCGTTGAACCGCGTCCTCGCCGTTTCCGAACTCTGCGGCCAGGTCCCGAACCGCGAGCTCGTCCGCACGTCTTTGGCGGATATGTCCTCCCCGAAGAGCGCGCAGGTGACCGCCGACTCCGTGATTGAGTCCGTCTCCGGCGTCTTCGGCGTCCCGGTTGATAAGATCATGAGCCGCGACCGCACGAAGGACGTCGCCCTCTCCCGCCAGGTGATCATGTACCTGATGCGCGAAGAAGGCAAAGCCTCCCTCCCGCAGATCGGCGCCGCCATGGGCGGCCGCGATCACACGACCGTGATCCACGCC
>CAVCBG010000324.1:0-2316 GCA_963600285.1 Anaerovoracaceae bacterium | reverse complement strand
GCGCCACGCCTTCTCGGATTCGGCGAGCGTGATCTGGCGGTCGTTCAGACCGTAGTCAATCGTCAGGACATCCGGCTTGTGGTTCAGCACTGTATCCTCAAAACGTTCGGCGCCCTGCTTGGAGTTTTCACCGCCGATCGCGGTCGTGATCACATTGATAACCGCGTAGGGGAAACGCTCTTTCACCAATTTGAAAAGGAGAAAAGGATAGGCGTGGAACGGGTCGACGTAAGGCGTGCAGTAATAACCGCTGGGAACGCTGTGACCGTGGCAGACAATATTTACCGTACGATTGTCCGGCCATCGCTTCGCGAGCTCATCGCAGACGGAGTCAAGATAAGTTGTTGAGTCAGCTATTGCCATATGGATGTTGGCCTCCTAAATTTGAAAATCTGAGATTCTCTTTGACAATAATATTGCATTCGGCAATGATATCTTTTTCGGGGCTTGTATTGATGCCGGAAATATATTCGTACATAATGTTGATCGCGCGAATGATCTGCGAAGTCGGTTGTTGATAAATCACCGATTGGATGAAACCGCGCTCGAGATATTCCGACGTTTTGGAAGTGATTTCATGTCCGATGATCGTGAATTTCTTCTCGCCTTCGTATTCCGCGACAGCGTCCGCGCACCATTCCGTCAAACCGTTCGTCACGTAAAAAGCGTCGATATCCGGGCAGTCGTGGATACACTCTTTCGTGCATTCGTAGACATTCCGATACATGGCATCCTCGGTTTTCCCGGGGACGGGGATGATCCGAAGCAGTCTCAGGTCCAATTTGTCTTGGTTGATCTTGCTCACATAGCCGGAAATTCTGTTCTGCGTTTCAATGAGCGCGTGGTTCGGCGCGAGGATAACGACATTCCCGCTGCCTTTGCAATACAGGTCGGTCATGCGGGCGGCAAGGCTGCCGAGTCCGAAATCGTCCGGGCCGATGTGGAAGAGCTGCCGGCTTTTCGGCAGGTCATTGATGATGGTACCGAATGGAATGTTCTCGGGAATATGGCTCTCGATGGCATTCCCGAAGCCGTCATACATGGGAACGATAATCAAACCTTGAACGTCGTTGTCAATCACTCTTTGAATTGACGTAATTTGATCATCCAAATCGTAGTTGCAGGTGTAATCGGAAACAAGCTCAACGCCGAAAGGCGCCAGCTGTTTCCGGGCTTGCTCGACACCTACAATGAACTCCCCCCAGAAGTCGCTTTCAACTTTAGGAATTACCAGGCCGATTTTCAGATTACCGCGGCGGGAAGAAAGCGCGCGGGCGATTTGATTCGGCTTGTAATTCAGCGCTTCAATGGCTTCGTTGACCGCCTCAAGGTTTTTCTTTGATACTTTCCCTCGATCGTGAAGAACTCGGTCCACGGTGGCGATTGAAACACCCGCTAACCGGGCGATGTCTTTGATTGTCGATTGAGAAGAGATTTCAATATCTGTATTCATGAGCCCTTCGCTCTCTGCCGCAAGAAAAGACAGTTCGTTTCGCGGCGTGATTCCTCGTATTAGAACCGCTGAAATAACACAGCATTAACAATTATAACGGCAAATAACAAATGTGAGATTTTGAACTTGTAATAAAGCGGCATGATTAAGATGTGATTAAAATCAAGATTGACAATCTTCATCGTAAGAAATACAATCATAAAAAGTGGTAACGATAACACTTCCGATAACACTTTTACATAGGTCTTAAATCGAGGCGCGGCTTCGATTATTGATAATTACAGAAAGGAAAAAGAATGAAAAAGAGTATTGTTATTTTACTTGCGGTACTGATGGTCCTTTCCTCCATCGTATCTGTTGTTTGCGCAGAGGATGACGCGCCTCTGTTCATCGCTATCAACAAGAGCGCTGATCAGAACTACTTCATCGATCTGCAGGGTGCTTTCACAGACAAGGCCGAAGAACTCGGTGCTGAAGCGAAGACCTTCGACGCGAAATTGGATCCGAGCCTTGGTGTTTCCCTTGTGGACAATGCCATCTCCGCCGGTGCTGCCGGTATCGCGATCACCGTCCCCGATCAGACGATTGGCCCCGCCATCTCCATGGCTGCCCGTGAAGCCGGTGTCGTCCTCATCGCTACCGATGACTCCATCGTCGATGAAAACGGCGATCCCGTTCCGTTCGTCGGTTTCGACGGCACTGAAATGGGCCGCCAGGCCGGTGAAGCTGCCGCGACCCTTCTTGAGGAATACGGCTGGCTGAAAGATCCCGACATCAAGGTTGGTGCTCTTATCGCCAATGCTGAAACCGTTTCCGTTATTGTCCAGCGCTGCGAAGCTGAAGTTGCTGAGCTGGTCAAAGCC
>CAVCBG010000323.1:0-2324 GCA_963600285.1 Anaerovoracaceae bacterium | reverse complement strand
GAAGGATGGGGAAAATGAACAATATGAAAAAATCTCTCGCGATCGTGATCCTGCTCCTCGCCCTGTGTACCGCGTCCCTCTGCTTCGCGCAGGAACGCACGGAGCTCGACGCCTCCTCCCTCGTGCAGGGCGGCTCCTGCCACATTACGGTGACCGTCAGCTCCCCGGATGAATTCTCCTTCACCGACACCGAGAACCGCTTCACCGCGGTCCTCTGCCCGGTCGACGACGCGGATGCCTGCCGGACGATGTCGCTTGCCATGGATGAGACGGACGACGTCTCCTCCTTCCGCGTCTCCCTCGCGGTGGATGAACTGCCGTACGCCGGGGATTACACGCTCGACATCAATTACGCCGACGCCTCGGGGAAGTTCGTCTCCGCGGCGGGCGCTTACCTGCTGCGCGGGGTTCGCGAAGACCCGACGAAGGCCGTGACCAAAGTGACGCTCACGCCTTCCGTCACCGCGGAAGACGGCACCGTCATCCATTACGGCGACATCGCCTACGTCGGTGAGCCGTATTCATTGAATATCACCGCCGATCATGTCATGACGGATGACGTCGTCGTCACCGCTGCCATGCCGGCGGAACTGCCGATCGCGGACGACTGCGGCTGCGCGGCCTATATCAGCAGCGGCGTGCTGAGCATCCCCGGCAGCAGCTGGGACGAAGCCTCCGGCGGCACTTTCCGCTGCGAACTGCGCTTCGACGACGCGGCATTCTTCAATATCGCCGCGGTTGACTTCAAGATCGAGGCCAAGCAGCAGTACACCGAAGCCGACGGGCAGACGACCTCTTATAAGGCGCCCGCGAGCTTCACCATGGATCCGCTGAGCTGGATCGATTATCCGAACAACATTCAGAAGGTCGCCGCCACCCATCAGCTGCAGATCTCCGACGCCCGCGGCAACCTCGTGTGCAGCGATACCGTCGCCTGCTCCGCTTTCACCGCGGACGAAGTCTACACCGTGACCTACAAATTCCCCGCGGATTGGGGCACGGCCCTGCCGACCGGCAAGGACTTCGGCGTTGACATTCAATGGCCGGAGAGCTGGGCAGACGCGCTGCGCGAATCCTCGAACGACGCGCTCGTCGGCGGCAATGCCTGCATTATTAATGAAGACAACATGACGCTCCTGGCGCTGGATGAGACCGAACCGGGACGCTACTCCGTGTCCTGCACGTTCATGCCGAACGGCATCACCGACACGGCGGCAGTCTCCGCGGTGGTGCACAATCCCGACACCGCTTACGCGCTGAACGACATCAATCTCTATCTGCCCACGACCATCATGAAGACACAGGCCGTGCTGACCCCGTCCCTGACGATGCGCATGACCGACGAGTCCCCGATGACGGAGCAGCTCCGCAACGGGACGCTGGAAGCGCTTTACCGCTCCGTCGGCGAATATCCGAACACCGCGCCGACGTCCGAAGAGATCGCGGAGTACACCTTGATCGCCAACATCGACGGCGTATCCGCTTCCCGTGTGCCGCAGAACGGCGACCGCGTCCGCGTCACCTGGTCCCTGCTGGATGAGCTGCAGAACATGGGCGACCTGCCCTCCTGCTTCACCCCGGACGGCAGCGGCTATTCCTTGGGAACGCTGACGCAGACCGAGGACGGCGCGTGGACGGCGCAGTGCTCTTTCTACCTCCCGCGCACGCTGAACTCCGCCCTGACCGTCAGCGGCATTGACATGGAGCTCGTCTCCGGCGCTTACCAGACCTCCGCGCGTGTGGAAGTCTCCGGCCAGCCCATCCGCAAAGACACGCTGTACGTGAATCTGACCATCCCCGACCGCATGCTGCTCAACCAGCACACCCAGCTGAACGCGCGCATCACGGACGCCTACGGCAACTTCACGGAATACCACCGCGCGGCCCTGGACGCCGCCGGCGTGACGCTGCGGAATGAGTGGATTTATAACGACAAAACCACCTGCGGCGGGGACTTCGCCCTGTCCGTTGACGGCAGCGCCGCCTGCGACGCTTACTTCGATACGGAAACCGCCGAGTATTCGACGATGCACTTCGAGCTGGTCTCACCGGCCATCGGCGACCTCTTCGACGTGCAGTACACCCCCGCGCAGGACTTTCAGATCAACCCGGTCACCCCGGTGAGCGCGTCCCTGAGCGTGAAGCTCTTCCACGCGGGCACGGAGGAACCGCTGCCCGCCGACAGCGAAGCTTCCTTCATCGCGGGCGACGCTTATCAACTGAAATTCTATCTGACGCTGGATGAAGCCTACCGCTCCGCCGCGAACGGCATTGCCGTGAACGACGAAGGCATGGTCACCGACTGGCCGCAGGCGTTGGAAATC
>CAVCBG010000322.1:0-2331 GCA_963600285.1 Anaerovoracaceae bacterium | reverse complement strand
CGGCGTGCAGCTGGGGAAATGGGAGCGCAGCCGGCTCAAGCCTGTTTGGCTGATCGTCCTTATTCTCATCTCCGTCTATATCGCGTACAGCACGGGCAGAGTGTTTCATATCTTATGGGAAGCTTCCTCGCAGCTGAAAGCACTTCTGTCGAGATACACCGCCGACACCGGTTCGCTTTTAAACATTTTCTGCGGCTTGGGCTCCGTTGCGGCGTTCCCGGCGGTGTTTACCTTGGTTTCGATGTTGTTTGATTGGCTGCGGAAGATCGCCCCGATCGTCCGCGATGAGTATTCGATTAAGCCTCTGTTCTCAAGCCTCTCCGCCTTCGCGAAGTCAGCCGTCCTCATTATCGTCAATTTACTTGCAGCTGTCGTTTTAGGTGTATTTCTGCTCAAAAGCGCATTTGAGCTTCAACCGGATAATATCGACATGAATGTACGGAATTCAGTTCCGATCTTTATTCAAGAAGGATCTTTGCCGTCTCTCTTTTCCTGGTGCACCAGCAGATTGGATAATTTTACAGATGCTCTTATGCTTGCTGAAGCGTCTGACAATTCGGAAGGAAGCGCGCTCGAAAGAGGATTAATGTCATACACCGGAAGGGTAGAGGGCAAAAAAACAATTGAATCTTTTATTTCGCACTATACTTCCGGAGAAGAATACACAACGGAAGTGTCGTACCCCAGATACTGGCACGGCTATCAGATTATTCTGAAACCGCTGCTTGAAATCATGGACTACGGCGGAATTCGTATTTTGAACGGGATCGTTCAGGTTTCTCTTGTGATCCTTGTTTGTGTTTTATTGGCGAAGCGGAAGGCAAGCCAATTCATTCTGCCGTACCTTTGCGCTTATCTGATGTTAAACCCGATCGTGTTAGGCGTCAGTCTTCAATACTCGGCATGTTTTTACGTTTTTTCACTTGGGTGCATTGTTCTTTTACTGCTGCCCACCGGCAAAAGGAACAAATACGCCTTCCTCGTGTTCCTGAATATCGGCATTTTCAACGCCTATTTTGATTATCTGACCTACCCGATGGCGACCTTCGGCATCCCCGCCGTGCTTTACACCGCGCTGCAGGGCGGGGAGACGCTTGAGAAGAAGCTGAATAATATGATCCGCTGCGGCGTGAGCTGGTGTATCGGTTACGGCGGGATGTGGGTCTCGAAGTGGGTCGTGACCTATCTTCTGACCGGTTACAACGCGATTGAGAATGGATTATCCGCTGTTTTGAATCGTACCACCAACACATATTATGACGGCACGGTGAATACAAAAGCGACTTGCATCTTGCTGAATTACGGGACTTTTCTGTTTACACCTGCGGTAATTATCTGTATTGCTTTTGCCGTTTATCTGATCAAAAATACCAAGCCGGCAAAACTCACCGAGATCAATGATTCTCATTCCGTGTTTATTCCCTACGCATTGTTGGCATGCGCGCCGGCGGTCTGGTTCGCTTTCGCCTCGAATCATCTCTTCCCTTATTTCACATCTAAGGCAATTTGTGTCACCGTTTTGGCAATTCTATGCGGTCTTGCCGACTTACAAAAGCGGAGAACACAATGAAGACTCTGAAAAAAATCGTCTTGCTGCTATCCTGTATCGCGTTCTTTATTCTGATCGCGCCCGCGAATTACTTCGCGCTGGCCCTTTTCGGGGTTCTCGGGATCCTTGCCGGCATGCAAATGGGAAAATGGGAGAGCAGCCGGCTTAAGCCTGTTTGGCTGATCGTCCTCATTCTCATCTCCGGCTATATCGCGTACGGCGCGGGCAGGGCTTTTTACATCACATGGGAAGCTTCCTCGCAACTGAAAGCGATCCTCTCAAGGTTCACAGCCGACACCGATTTGCTCTTGAACATCCTCTGCAACTGCGGCGCCGCGGCGGCGTTCCCGGCGGTGTTCTCCTTGATCCGGCTGCTGTTTGATCATGTTCGGAAGATTATCCCGATCATCCGCGATGAGTATTCGATTAAGCCGCTGTTCTCCGGCCGCTCGGCGTTCGCGAAGACAGCCGGGATCGTGATCCTCAATTTAGCCGCGGCCATTGCGCCGGGCGTGGTATTGCTCATGGGTGCGTATTCGCTGCCGGTGGAAAAGATTGATGAAAATGTCCGAAAATCAGCTCCGATTTTACAATCGGAAAGGGATTATTCGGGTCTCTTTTCTTGGTGTACAAGTAAGCCGGACAGCTTAACGGATGCCATAATGCTTATGGAAGCCGCGGACGACTCAAAAAGCAGCGTGCTTGACAGAGCATTAATGGTTTATAGAGGGAAAATAGCGGGACAAAATTCTTTCGGGGCTTTTATTTCTCATTATATTTCC
>CAVCBG010000321.1:0-2334 GCA_963600285.1 Anaerovoracaceae bacterium | reverse complement strand
ACATTCTCCGGGTCGTTCGTGAAGACGGCGTCAACACCGATCTCCATCAGCTTGCGAATTTCCTCGAGGTCGTCAACCGTCCAGACGCGGACTTTGCGGCCGCAGAGCTGTTCGCGGCGGACGAGGGCCGCGGAGGCGTCCTTGATGTGCGGGTGAAGCGCGTCCACCGAGACGGAGTGCGTCAGGAAGCCGCGGGAGAAGAAGCCGAGGATGCCGGGCTTCGCGAGCAGGCCGCAGGAGAGGTTCGGGTTGCGGTCCTTGCAGTAGACGAGGTTATTGAAGCGGAACGACGAGAGGATGACGGACTCCGTCAGCTTGTACTTCTCGATCAGGTCGCAGACCTTATTCGAGAGCATGCGGTCGTCGCCCTCTTCGTAATTGCAGAGCTCAACATTGATCAGCATCTTCCCGCCCAGCTCGGCGAAGACCTCTTCCAAGAGCGGGACAGGCTCGTTCTCGAAGGCGGCGCCGAACTTGATGCCGGCGTCCAGCGCGCGGATCTCAGCCAGCGGCAGGTCGCGGACAACGCCGTGACCGTTGGTGGTGCGGTCGACCGATTTATCATGCATGACGACGAGATGCCCGTCCGCGGTGAGACGCGCGTCAAGCTCGATGCCGTCCGCGCGGACTTCAAGCGCCTTGCGGAAGGCGGTCATGGTGTTTTCCGGATATTTGGATGAATAACCTCTGTGGGCGAAAATCTGCATATGGTACCTCTTACTTCTTTTATTATTAAAACACGTTTCCGCGAATCTGTCACGGAGTAACACAAATCCCGTAAATTCAGCCGGCGAAGAAACAAAATTCGGCGGTTTTCGTATTGATTAATGGAAAAATATGACAAAAAGGACGGCGTTTCTTACAAAATTCTTAAGTATTTTTTCAATTCTTGTCTTATAATGAGATAAGGAATGTAGTGAAGAGCGGCAGCTCTTTTCAATAAGGAGAAAATAATGGAAGGTTTAAACGAACTCGTCAGCTCCGGGCGAAGCGGGCTTGAGAAACTCATCAAGTCCATCCCCGGCATCAAAGGCTATGAAAACAAAGAAGACCGTCGGGACACCGATAAAATCGTCCGCGAGACCATCGCGCAGCGCTTCAGCGAACAGTGGGACCGCATCTCCGGGATCGAACGCGACCTCGCGAAGGGCGCCGGCATCATCTATCTGAGCGACCTGGAATCCGCCGCGCTGAAGATCCGCCAGTTCGCGGACCGCATCCGCACCGCCTCCTACGGCTACGCGGGTCTCTTCGACGCTGTGAAGGTGGACGACACCGCCCTGCAGCAGATCTACGACTACGATCTCTACCTCTTCAACCTGAGCGAGACCGTCGCGAAGTCCATTGACGCGGTCGAGAGCGCTGTCGCGGCCAATGACGGCATTCAGACCGCCATTGCCGACCTGAACAAGATCGCGGGCGAATGCATCGTTGCCCTGAACCGCCGTTCCGAAGTTTACATCGGAACCCAGAACGCCTGATCACACAATAAGGAGAAATAACAATGGGTCGTATTTTTGATGTTGTTGAATACGCGAGCGAAATGCCCGATGAGATCGTCCACCATTTCCCGGAAACCGGCGTCGCCGACCTCCGCTTCGGCTCTCAGGTGATCGTCCGCGAATCCCAGAACGCGATCTTCTTCCGCGACGGTAAGGCGCTCGATGTTTTGAAGGCGGGCCGCCATACCATTTCCACCGCGAACCTCCCGCTGCTGACCGACCTGCTCGGCAAAGCTTTCAACGGCCGAACCCCGTTCACCGCGGAAGTCTACTACGTCGCCATGCGCGAGTTCGCCGACCGCAAGTGGGGCACCAGCCAGCCGATCATCGTCAAGAATGAAGGCGTCGGCCTCGGCATGACCCTGCTGCAGGGCTACGGCTCTTACAGCTTCCAGGTTGCCGACCCGCAGCTCTTCGTCACCCAGATCGCCGGCGCGACCTCCAGCTACACCCTGACCTCGATTGAGAACCGCCTGCGCTCCATGCTGCTTTCCAAGCTGCAGGACACCCTCGGCACCACCGCCACCTCCGGGCAGAACATCTTCAACATGATCGCCCTGACCGAAGAGCTCGGCACCGCCGTCAAGGCGAAGGCGCAGGAAGATTTCGCCGCCATCGGCCTGACCCTGAAGTCCTTCTACATCTCCAGCCTGAAGCCGTCCTCCACTTCCGCCGAGGAACTGCGCGCGATGGGCATGCTCGACATGAACACCTACACCCAGCTGCAGGCCGCGGACGCCATGCGCGACGCCGCCAAGAATGAAGGCGGCGGTGCCGGCCTGACCGCCGGGATCGGCGCCGGGATGGGCATCGGCAACTACATGTCCCAGGC
>CAVCBG010000320.1:0-2363 GCA_963600285.1 Anaerovoracaceae bacterium | reverse complement strand
TTCGCGGAGCATCACTCGGCGGAGGAAAGGCATTCGCGGATGAAGGAGTCGATCCCGTCGTTTTGGTTCGCGATGTAGTTCGGGTCTTCAATCACCAGGCGCTTTTCCCAGAACGAGAAGCCGTTGTCCCCGGCTGCGGTTTTCTTGTCGATGGTTTTGTTCGTCGAATAATAGCCGGCGTAGTTGTTCCACGCGTTCGTGTTGGAGAAGCCATGCGCGCTGAGAAGGTAATTGATGAACAGAGCGTCGGTATACGGATGTGCCGAATCCCTGACGACGGTTGTGTAGGTCCCGAAGGCAAAGCCGCCGAAGCAGTCTACATCGCCATCCAGCGCGAACACACCGAGGGTGGAACGTTCCTCTGCAGCGAGTTTGCGGAGCTTGCTGTAGCCGACGAGGGCAATTTTCTGCCCTTTGCTGGCCGCCAACGCGTGGATAATGTCGGTGTTGCTGTCAATGGAAAAATCGCAGTTCGCGAGGAAGCCCTCGATCCATTCATAGGCAATTGACTCGTAATTCGAATTTTGCCAATCTTTCCCGTAATAATTCCGGTATGCCGTTTTCAACCTCTCCGTCCACATAGGGCTCGCCAGCATATAGAGGAAGTTCATATTGACCTGCTCGTCGCGGGGATCTTTCATGAGGATCCTTCCCCGCCAATCCGCTTCTGTCAATTCCCAGACGTTGCCCAATGTCACCTTCTTCTCGTTGGCCGTGTCATATATGAAGAGCGTGGAGCTGTACATAAACGCGAGCGGCATCCGGTAGGCTTCATCAATTTTATCCGCGTAGGAAGACGGGAAATAGCTGTAGACACTGCCGCTGTCCATGAGCACATTGACAAGGTCCGAATGGGAGAGCAGAAGGTCGATCCCGCTCGTGCCGTTCTCGATCTCTTCGATCAGCCGCGGATATTCGCTCTCGTCGTCCATTTTATGGTAAACGATCTTTCCCGCGAGCGCCGGGTAGTCGTTCATGAAGTTCTCGACCGCGTACTGCGTGAGTGTCGTCGAAGAATACACATTCACTACGGAATCCTTCGTCTCTTTCTTCGCGCGCTCATAGAGCTCATCGTCCGATAAGACAGACGCGGTTACCAGACGGCTTTGGGTGTCCTGTTCGACGTTGGTGAAGTCGAATTCATGGAGAAGGCCGCAGCCGGTCAACGCGCCGACGCACAGCAGGAGCAGCAGGATCGCTTTCATTTGTTTTCTCATTGAACTTCTCCTCCCGTATGTTCGTCGAAATCCGCGTCAGCCTCGGCGCGGCTTGCCTCAAGCTGCATTTCCCGGTACTCCCCGAATTTCCGGACGAGCGGCCGCGCGAAGAAGATAATAAACACCGTCAGCAAGATCCCCGCCAAGAGCGAATGGCGTATCTGCTCGCCGGTCATCTCCGCGGAGACGTTCCCCGGAAAGGTTTCCAAGATGGCAAAACCGCCGCGGTCCAGGGAAACGACGCGGCTGATTTCTTTGCTGCCGTTGTTGTCGCAGGTGAACCCGAAATCGCCGTTGTTATACATCGCGTTCCGCAGATTCTCAAAGGTCTCGTCTTTTGAGGATAAACCGTCGAGCGAGGTGGAGATCAGCTTTTGATCTTTGAAGTAGTCCGTGAAAAGGTTGGTGCCGATATACTGCTCATATCCGGCTGCCGAGAAGACGATGTCGCCGCTTGATGTGGTCAAGAATGAGACCGCCGCTGTCCCGTAGCAGTCCGTCCGCAGCAGTTCCGCCATGCTGTCTTGGCACAGCTGCCCTACAAGCACGCCGATGGCATGTCCGTCCTGTATCACGGGCGCGTAAAGCAGCAGCGATACATCTTCGCCGACGATTCCGCGGTTATCGATTTCGACGCCCGTTTTCCCCTGCAGCCCCAGCTTGACAATGTCAAGGCCGCTGTATTCGCGGGCGAGATTGCTGTCGGCGGCAATATAGAAGCACCGGTCGACGGGGATGTATTCCGTGTAATCGGCGACGCTTAAGCCTTCCCCTTTGACTGCCGCGAAGCCTTGGATGGCTTTCAGCGCGTAGTCGATCGCGTTGTTCACGGCGACAGCTTCCTCGGCCGACATTGCCTTGATGTAGGAATAGTTCTGCCGATTGATCCTGACGCATTTGGAGATCCCGAAATAAGCGATGAAGATAAGCATCACGAGAAGAACCGAAAAGACGATGCGGTTCAGTTTCCGGGACATTTCTTTCTTCATGCGCGATGCTCCTTCCTGCGGGACAAAAAAAGCCAAAGACAGAGCTGACTCAACATTGACTTTGGCAATAGGTTTTGATTAAATAATGAAAAACAGCTTGACAATCGAAGAAAAAGGAACTACGCTGCTTTGCAGAGCAGAGCAGACGGACGGCGTT
>CAVCBG010000319.1:0-2378 GCA_963600285.1 Anaerovoracaceae bacterium | reverse complement strand
CTGTCAATCAGCTGCTCGGCAATGCCGATCTGGTGCGCGGTGAAGCCGATGTGGCGGATCCAGCCGCGGCGTTTCGCTTCGAGAGCGGCGGCGTAGATGCCCTTCGGGTCGTTCGCGTCCGGGATGAAGTTGAGCATATGGAACTGGAAGAGGTCGATGTAGTCCGTCTTCAGCATCTTCAGGCTGTTCTCGATATGCGCGAGGATGCCGTCGTATTCATGGGCGCCGGATTTCGTCGCGATGACGATATCCTTCCTCACATCGGAAAGCGCCAAGCCGATCTTCTTTTCGCTGTCGGTGTAGGCGTTCGCGGTGTCGAAGAAGCGGATGCCGCCGTCATAAGCGGACCGCAGAAGGCTGACGCCTTCCTCAACCGAACAGCGCTGAACGGGAAGACAGCCCATCGAGGGCATGGTCGCTTCAAGACCGGTATTGCCTAACTTGATTTTTCTGAGTTCGCTCATGTTTTCCTCTGATTTCCGAATTGATTGAAAAGACCGGGACGCGGCAGCGGTTCAAGAACCTCACGCCGCGTCTCCGGGAAAACTGCATTATGCGGTGAATATGCCTTTATTTACGATACCAGAGAGAACCCTCTTTGCTGTCCTCAATGGTGATGCCCTGCTCCGTCAGCTGATTGCGGATCTGATCCGCGAGCGCCCAATTCTTCTGCTTCTTGAGCTCAAAGCGGAGGTCGACAAGCATCTGAATGAAGGGATCGGCGGACTGAGCGGCGTCGGACTTGCCGTCGTCGAGGACGAGGCCGAAGACGTCCGCGAATTCACGGATCTGGTTCTGGGCGGGGTCAAGCTGCGCCTGGGAAGCGCCCGCGTCGCGCATGGAGTTGATCTCGCGGACGAGCTCGAAGATCTTGCCGAGGGCGCCGGCGGAGTTGAAGTCATCGTCCATATCTTCAATGAAGCCTTCCTTGACGGCGGCGATTTTCGCGTTGAAGGCGTCGATCACGGCCTGATCGGTGATCTCGGTCTTCGGATTGGCGGGCTTCAGGCAGGACTTCATGCGGTCGACAGCCTTTTCGGCCTGGCCGAGGGTATCGTCATCGAAGAGGATCGGGTTGCGGTAGGCGGAGTTCAGGATCAGATATCTGAAGGAATTCGCGCTGTGCTTCTTGAGGAAGTCCTGGATGGAGATGACGTTGCCGATGGACTTGGACATCTTCTCGTTGCCGAGGCGGAGCATACCGTTATGGATCCAGTAGCGGGCGAAGGGCTTGCCGGTGAAGCATTCGCTCTGGGCGATTTCGTTCTCATGGTGCGGGAAGATCAGGTCGTTGCCGCCGCCGTGAATGTCAATGGAGTCGCCGAAGAGGTGATGGTTCATCGCGGAGCATTCAATATGCCAGCCCGGACGGCCGGGTCCCCACGGGCTGTCCCAGGAAGGTTCGCCCGGTTTCGCGGACTTCCACAGCGCGAAGTCGAGGGAGTCTTCCTTGCGGTCGTCGACTTCCTTGCGGTAACCGGCGCGCATGTCGTCCGGATTGCGTCCGGAGAGCTTGCCGTAGCCGGGATCCTTGCGGACGCGGAAATAGACATCGCCGTCCAGCGGATAGGCGTAGCCTTTGTCAACCAGGCCTTGGACGATCTTGATGATCTCATCAATTTCCTGCGTGGCGCGCGGATTGTAGGTCGCCGGTTTGATGTTCAGATCCTTCATATCCTGCTGGAAGTCATTGATGTAGCCTTCCGCGAGTTTGAACGGATCGACGCCCATTTCATTCGCGCGGCGGATGATCTTGTCATCCACATCGGTGAAGTTCATGGCGTACGCGACTTCATAGCCGCGGTATTCGAGGTACCGGCGGATGATGTCGAACACCATAGCGGACATCGCGTGACCGATATGAGCTTTATTGTAGACAGTCGGGCCGCAGACATACATCTTGACCTTTCCCGGTTCAAGCGTTTCCAGCGGTTCCTTCTTGCGAGTCAGCGTATTATACAGTTGAATACTCATCTTCTTACCCCCAGTTCTTTCTCCTGCCGCGCGAATATCATTCTCCCGGCGGCAGTCTGTAAAATCTTCGTTACAACAACATCAACATCCTGATTGACGCAGGAACGTCCGTCTTCAACGACGACCATCGTGCCGTCTTCAAGGTAGCCGACGCCTTGGTTGACGCCCTTCCCTTCCTGAATCACCTGGATGTGCATTCGTTCGCCCGGCAGCAGGATGGATTTGACCGCGTTCGTCAGGTCGTTGACGTTGAGAATGCGGATCCCCTGCAGCTCGGCGACTTTATTCAGATTATAATCGTTTGTCAAAATCGGACAGTTCAATTCAATCGCGAAATGAATGAGCTTGGCGTCGACTTCCTTGATGGTCGGCACATCGAGGTCGATGATCTTGATTTTGATCAA
>CAVCBG010000318.1:0-2383 GCA_963600285.1 Anaerovoracaceae bacterium | reverse complement strand
CTATTGACTCTCTTTTTCCTCCACTGCAGCAGGAGGATCAAAAACAGCAATCCGATCACCGCGCAGATGCCCGCCGTCAGGTACCAGAACACCGGGGAGACGCTGAAGAGGGCCGTGTATTTCAATGGGATATCCCGCACCAGCATGTCCCAGCTCTCGACCGGGGCGTCCTTTTCGCTCACCTCGACGCGCATCCAGAGACGCCCGTTGATGCCCGCGGATTGGGCCTTCGGCGTGAATGTCCACTCGTATTTGATCTCCGGGCGCTCCAGCACCGGCTGGCGGATCGCGGCGTAGGGCTTCACGTCCGCGGCGGGAAGCTCCGCCTCGCCTTCGAGGGCGACGGTCCAGTTCGGGATGCCGTCTTGGCAGTCCTTCAATCGGAACTCCCCGTCGAAGCTCAGCTCCGCGGTCAGGTCGTAATCAACCTCCGCGGCGGCGCGTTTCGGGGAGCTGACGGTGACCGTCCCGGCGGGCATTTCCAGCGTGCAGCGCTGTCCGGCGTAGGTGATGACCAGGTCCCGTCCGGGGAAGGCGGAGGTCTTCGTCGTCCGGATGGCGGTGCTGCCGAACCAGACCGCGATGCCCAGCGCGGGGATCAGGAAGAGCGCCGTCAGGACCGCGAGCACGATCCCGCCGGTTTTACTCTGCTTTTTCGGTTTGTTCGATGGCTTTGTATTCATTCCAATACTTCTTCTTTTCCTCAAGCGAGATGCCGAACAGGTCCTTCCCCTGTTCGCGGGCGCGGCGTTCGACATAATGGAAGCGGCGGGCGAACTTCAGATTCGCCTCCCGCAGCGCGGCCTCGGGATCAATGCCGTTCGTCCGCGCGATGTTGGAGACGCAGAAGAGCACGTCGCCGAGCTCCTTCAACTGCTCATCCGGGGTCGCGGCGGCTTTGAACTCCGCAATTTCCTCGTCGAGCTTCTCCCACACGCAATTCGGGTCGTCCCAGTCAAAACCGAGCTTGACCGCCCGCCGTTGATAGGCGGACGCCACGGCCAGGGACGGCATGGCGGTCGGGATCCCGTCCAGCGGGCCGCCGGTCTTGTGGGCCTTGGCGCGTTCCTTCTGCTTCAGCTTCTCCCAGCGCACGGACACCTGATCCGGGTCGATGGATTCGGGACTGCCGAAGACGTGTTCGTGGCGGAAGATCATTTTGTCATTGATGTGGGCGATGACGTCCCCCATCGTGAAGTCATGTTCGTCGCAGGCGATCTGCGCGTGCAGGACGAGCTGGAGGAGGACGTCGCCCATCTCCTCGAGAACGGCGTCGCGGTTCTCCCTGTCGAGCGCGTCGAGCAATTCGTACGTCTCCTCGAGCAGGTAATTCCGCAGCGTCCGGTGCGTCTGCTTCTTGTCCCACGGGCAGCCGTGCGGTCCGCGCAGGATGGCGATCGTGTTCTGGAAAGTCTCGAAGGCGTACTGCTCCGGCAGAGGCGGGATGATGAGATACGCCGCGCCGTCGACGTCCGCGGTGTTGAGCTCCGCGAGGGGAATGGAATCCTCCGCGTCCTCGCGAACCAGCGTCAGCGGATGCGTCTCCGGATACTCCTCCCGCAGCAGTTCATAAAGGAAAGGAGCCGACTTCGGCCCGCGTACGCATACGGTCAGGGACGGCGGCACCGGCAGATGGCGTCGGCCTTCGAGCGAATCCATGGAGAGGACGACGGTCCCCTCCGGAATGTTGTCATAGATCATGGCTCAATCCTCCATGTACTTCGGATAGAATCCCGTGAAGTCGGTGATGACGGCATCAATTTCCGGGTCGGCGCGGAGTTCGGCGATTCGGTCCGGCTTGTACGCGCGGGCAATGATCCGCCCGGCGTGAGCGTTCTTCGCCGCGAGGATCCCGTTCGTCGAATCCTCGCAGACGACGCAGTCCGCGGTGCTCAATCCCAATCGGGACGCCGCGCGGAGGTAAAGATCCGGCGCGGGCTTGACGGCGAGCGTGCGGTCGTCATAGACCACGCGGTCGTCGGTGAACCAGCGTTCGAGGCGGAACATCTCGAAATAAAAACGGACGTTCGTGATTTCGGACGCGGTCGCGATGGCGAATGGAATCTTCGCCGCGGTCAGCTGATCGAAGAGCGTCTCCACGCCGGGGAGGAATTGCAGGCGGTCGGGGTGTTCCCGGCAGAAGACGCGGTAGGTCTCTTCCTTCTCGTCCGTGATGGCGACGGTGACGTTTTTGTCGGGGTAAAGCTTCTGAAAATAATCCGCGATGTCCGGATTGCCCAAGCCGTGGACATTCGAGATGAACTCCTCAAAAGGCAGCCCGCGCCCGAAATGCTCCCGGACGACCGCGTCCCATGCCTCATACTGCAGGTCGGTGTCCTCGAATAAAGTACCGTTGAAGTCAAAAATAATGCCTTTGTACATA
>CAVCBG010000317.1:0-2411 GCA_963600285.1 Anaerovoracaceae bacterium | reverse complement strand
CAGCGCGAGGATCGCGAATAAGACGGATTTGATTTTCATAGGTGCACACTCCTTTTGTTATCGAATGTTTATACAATTATATACGATGAATCCGCGTCTTCGTTTCCTTATTCCGCCTCGGGATGCCCGATTCACGGTACAATTGAGGACAAGGAAAGAAAACATGAAGATCGTGAGAAAACTCATTGTGTTTGTCGTAGTCGTCTACGCGGCGCTCCTCGCTGTCAGCGGTTTGCTCGGAGTGGGCGGCGGACGGCTGAAAACGGTCGGCTGCCTGCTGATGGTCGCCGGCGCCGCGCTGCTGATCTCCGCGCTGATCCGCCTGCTGAAGAAGAAGCCCGACTCCGCCCATACCGCGGGGATCGGTTTCGCCCTTTCGTGGACGGGCACGTGCCTCGTCGGCATGGCGGGTGAGTTCAACATCCTGCACCACGTCGGCCGTCTCGCGGTCAACGCGCTGCTCTTCTACGCCTTCACCCGCGTACAGCCCACCAAGGCGGAGATTGACTACGCCGCCAAGCACCAGCAGCCGAGCAAGCTCCTCGCGCCGTTCCGCAGGCTCCGACAGGTTCCCGGAAACGCCGCGGAGAAGAAAAATTCGAATAAAAAAGCCTCTCACAAACGGAAGTGAGAGGCTTCTGTTTTATTTCCCGACAACGCTCCACGGCGTCAGCATGGCGAGAAGGTTCCCGTCGGCGGAGCCGTTCGAGGTGAGGAAGACGGCCACGAGCCGTTTTTTGCCCTGGTAACGCTTCATGAACGCCTCGTCCACCTCGTCGAAGGTGGCGTCGCTTTTCATGAATTTGTAGTACTCATTGGTGTGCTTGTCCACGGCGATCAGATCCGCGAGGGCGGATACCTTCACCTCCGGGTCAATCTCGCCGCCGGTCTCCGCGAAGTAGTCGAACAGGATGTTCACGCTCAGCACGCCGATGACTTTCGAACCGTTCATCACCGGGATATGGGAGAAGCCGCGGTCCTTCATCACGCGCATGACCTTGCGGAGGCTCGCGTTCAGGTCGGTCTTGTAAATCTGCTTCTCCGACACGGCGTAATCAATCGCGAGCTTCGGCTCCTCTACCATCTTGAGGATCTTCCGCAGGAATTCAATCGTCTCCGCGGAGGGCTCCACGAGGTAGGCGCCGTCGATCTTCGGATTGTGCTGGAGGAGGTTGCGCGTCTCACGGACGGCGTTGAGGTCCTCCGCGTAGTCTTCCATCCCGCGGGAGTAGGTCAAGGCCGCCACCGTGGCGGGATATTTCCCGCTGCTCGTCTCACTGCGAAGCCGCAGCGCCTGTTCGAGCTGCTTATAAAGGTCGAGGAATTCGTCTACACGGGACGCGGTCATAAGATTCCCTTATTCGAGAGGAAGCCGAGGATCGCCAAGTGGATCACCAGGCAGAGCGGGACGATGATCTGAAAATTGAGGTGCTTGGTCTTATGGTGAAAGAACTGCATCCCGGCGAACGCGCCGAGCGAACCGCCGATCGCGGCCAGTCCGAGCAGGGTCTTTTCGGGAATGCGCCAGGCGCCGGCTTGGGCTTTCATTTTGTCCGCGCCGTACATGGCGAAGGTGACGACGTTGATGATCACCAGGTAGATGAGCAGGATCCATTTAATCATCGGCGTCTCCTTACAGATTGGCGAGCTTGTCTTTGCGCGCTTTGAGGTAGGCGCAGAGCTTCTCGGCGGAGCTGTTCAGAACGAGTTCCTCGGGGAATTCCGCCTCGGCCAAGGTCTCCTCCACGAAGGCGTGCGCGCCGACGCGGTCGCAGAAGTGCGCGTCGCTGCCGATGGTGACGTGGACGCCGTACTGTTTGCAGAGGGCGAGGTAGGTCAGCTGGTTCTTTTTGCAGCCGCTGCGGAGGCCGGTCTGGATGTAGGAATACTCGTTGAGCTCGAGGACGGTGCCCGTCTCCGCGGCGCGTTTGACAATGCGCTCGTAGTCGAGCGGCATGCCGTCGTCGTCCGGATGACCGATGATATCCACGAAGGGATTGTCGACGATCTTGAGAACGGCTTCCGTGTTGCCGTCAAGGCCGGCATTCGTGAAGCACTGTTTGTGAATACTGGCGATGACGATGTCCTGGCGTTTGAGGACCGAATTTTTAAGGTCAATGTGTCCGTCGTTGAAGATGTTGACTTCCGCGCCCATGAGCAGGGTAATGCCGCGCTGCTTGCGGGGAATGATCTTGTAGTTATTGAAATACATAAACGTCGGCGCCCCGGGGATGCCGTCCGTGTGGTCGGTGAGGGCGAGTGCCTTCAGTCCCTTATCGGCGGCCGCCTGCGCCATTTCGAGGATGGTGTTATAGGCGTGTCCGCTCGCGATGGTGTGAGTGTGTGTATCGGCTTCGTAATGCATACTTGCCTCCTGTTTCTGTGTACTATTATAAGCAAAGCCCCCGCGG
>CAVCBG010000316.1:0-2415 GCA_963600285.1 Anaerovoracaceae bacterium | reverse complement strand
ACGCCGTATGGCAGGGTACCTCAATGGCGACGCCGATGGTGGCGGGCGCTTTCGCCCTGCTGCGTGAGATGTTCCCGGAAAACACCGCGGAAGAGCTTGAGCTTTTCATGATGTCAATCTCCGACGTTCTCGTCGACCGCGCGGATGAACCCGCCTCGCCGGTTTTGGACTTTCAGCATATTGCCGAATACTATGCCGATATGCCTGTCGTCGATGTCGCCTATACGGTCAGCAGCGGGAACAGAACCATCACGGTGAAGACGGAAACGTCTGAGTACGACGGTTTCAAAGTCGCGCTCTATACTTCCGCGGGCAAGCTTTACAAGTCTCAATTCGTGACGGCTGACGAACCTCAGACGGTCACTTTCACCGGCTTGACCAATAACGCCGTTTACACGGTCAAGGTCGCGGCTTACATAGAGAACAACGGCGGGAAGTTCCTCTCCGCCTATTCGGAAACCCCGATGGTGCCGATGGCTGCCCAGACCGGACTGACGCTGACCGCCTCCGGCGCGGATTCCGTGAAAGCAGCGTGGACGAACCATTCGAAGGATACGATCAAAGTCGAATATTCCGCGAAGCAGGACTTCTCTGCTATTGCCGGCTCCTGCGAAGGCACCGGTTCCTGCACGATCAGCGGCCTTTCGACGAACACGACCTATTACTTCCGCTTCTACTGGCTCAACGCGACGAGTAAAACTTACAGCCCGGCTTCCGCCGCGTACACGTATTACATCCCCGCGATCCCGAAGGCAGGCACCGATTACACCGTCAGCAACGGCAATCGGACCGTTTCCGTGAAGCTCAATCCGAACGCCGCCTATGACGGATACAAAGTCGATCTCTACCTCTCCGGCACACGTAAGTCCACGAAGACCATCGCCGTGTCGACGAAGGCGGCCACGCTTACCTTCTCCGGCTTGGTCAATAACTCGGTTTACGATGTCAAGGTGTCGAGTTATAAAACCGTCAGCAAAGTCAAATATTACTCCGCTGCCGCGTCGACCCCGATGGCGCCGATGGCAGTCCCGACCGCCCCGAGCTTGGCAACCGACGATGTGAATAACACCGTGACCGCGTCCTGGCCGAGTTACGCGGACAAAACCGTTCAGCTTCAGTACAAAGCAAGCACGGACAGCAAATATACGCTTGTCGAAGGCATTACCGGCGGCAGCTATACCGTCAACGGCCTCAGTAAGAACACGGTCTATTCCTTCAGCTTCCGCTGGTACAACACGGCCTGCAGTACGTACAGCCCATGGTCTGCCGCGTCCACTGCGCTGATTCTCGATAAACCGGTGACGCCGACCCATTACACGGTCAGTAGCGGCGACAGAACCATTACCGTCAAGCTTTATAAGAATGCCGCCTATGACGGATACAAAATCGACATCGTATCCTCCGACGGGAAAGTCGTCTCCACGAAGACCGCGGCCGTGACGAAAGACACCGCGTACACCTTCTCGAAGCTGACCAATAACGCCGTTTACACTGTCAAAATCTCCGGCTACAAAACCGTCGGCAAGGTCAAGTATTATTCCCCCGTCGCGTCGACCCCGATGGCGCCGATGACGGTCCCGACCGGGCTGAGCCTGAAAACCGACGACAAAGCCGATACCGTGACCGCGTCTTGGACGAACTACGCGGAGAAAAAGGTTGAGCTCCGCTATAAAGAAGGCGAGAGCGGGGCGTATACGACCCTTGAAAGCACAAACGGCAGCGAAACGATCAAACTCGAGAAGAACAAGGTCTATTACTTCAGCTTCCGTTGGTACAACAACGACTGCAGCTTGTACAGCCCGTATTCCGCCGAGAGCAGCGTGATGATCCTCTCCACACCGGCGGAAAAGACCGCCACGGTCGGCTACAAGAAGATCCGCGTGTACTTCGACGATGTTGACACCCTGACCGGGCATCAGATCAAGACCTATATTGTAAGCAGCGGGAAGCTTGTCAGCACGCTCAACGTCAAGTATTCAACCAATAAGACCTCCGCGGATATCACGAAGCTGACCAACGGCGTTGAATACAAGTTTGAAATTCGCGCTTACAGAACCGTCGGCAAGACGACCTATTACTCCAATCCTGTTACGGTAACCGCCACGCCGGAGTTGAAGCCTGTGGCAGGCGACAAGCCCACGAATGTCAAAGCCTCCGGCGGCGCGAAGAAGATCACCGTCTCCTGGACCAAGGACACCTGGACGACCGGGCATTACATCGAGCTCTACCGCACGGATAACCTCGTCATGGTGGCGAACGCCTACGCCGCGAACAGCGCCGCGTCCTATACCTTCTCCGGCTCGAAGATCGACTACGATGTCCCGTATCTGGTCCGTGTCTGGAAATACAACGAGAAGTCTCCGAAGGCCGTCGGGGACAGCTACGTCGATACCTCCGCGATCTCCCTCGCGACGC
>CAVCBG010000315.1:0-2422 GCA_963600285.1 Anaerovoracaceae bacterium | reverse complement strand
GCAGTGAGAACTGGAAGAAATATCAGCAGCTGAAAACCGATTATGAGACTGCCACAAAAGATGTTAAGGCCGCGAAAGAGAATTACGAGAAACAAGTAGAGGACTACGAGAAAGCAAAGAAAGATAAGATTGCGGATAACAAGCGTGCTCGCGCGGCGAACCCCCGTGGGGCGTTGGCTGCGGTGTCCGATATTGACCCTGTGCGTGTCAATGAAGCAAAAAAGGCCTATGATGATAAATTTGAGGCGCATGAGAAGCTGAAAAAAGACCGCCTTGAGCTGTTAAAGAAATACGATGGGTCGATTACGCAGGAAGATGTCGACAAGAAAGACTCGGGCAAGTTCAAAATGGGGCTCTCCGTTGTAATGTCCTCTCTCGCCGGCGGTCTCTCTACCTTCATGGCGAAAGACGATCCCGCTGCGGCGGGCGACGCGACGAAAATTGCCGCTGCCAGAACCAAGAAGCAAAAGGAAGCGCGCGCGAAGGTGAATACTTGGTTCGCCTCCACGAACAAGGGCCATCTCGAAAAGAAAAATCTGGAAGAAAAGCAGACTGTCGCGGTGTCGGGCGTTACCAATAAAAAGCAGGTCAACCCCGAAGAAGAATACAAAGATGTTCTCTGGGCTGCCTATCAGGATATCAAGGATGAGGCCGCGCTGAAGGGCTCGAATATCGATCGGCAGACGCTGTGGGAAAAAGTCAAGGGCGATGGGAATTGGGACAACATTAAATCAGAAATCAATGATGAATTAGCGCTCAATTTGGACAAAGAAATCGGCGCTGACTTCAAAGAGGCAAAAGCGGGGCTTCAGAAAGAGCAGAAAAAAATGGCTGATGTGGCCGGCTTCGAGAACGCGGCGGCATTAAAAGTCAAATTCGACGCCGCGCAAGCAGCGAAACAAGAAGCAGATATTCCTTTTAATGCTTTAGAAAATAAAGAGAAGGCTACGGGAGGGGAAGGCGTTTCGGTTGATATTGCCGACGGCAACCCGGCTCACCCGGCTCAGATCTTGAATTTAACGACCGCGCAGAATGCGGTTGATTCTGCACGTACTGATCCTGAGAGAGAATTGGCCCAAAGATACAAGGACAAATTGAACGAATTGATAGCCGGGTGGAACGCTACAATCGCCGGTAAAAACGAAAATGATATCAGAACCTTGGAAAGGGAAACCACTACTGCGTTCAATGCTGCAAAAGCGGCATATGAAAATGGCGGTAAAGAGATCTACGATGCTGCGGATGATGAACATAAAGCGTCCGCCGCAAGGGCAGCGGCTCACAGAGCAGTAATGGATAACAGGCGTGCCAATGTTCACAGTTGGCTCGGAAACCCCGAAAATCTCCATAAAAAGCTGTCAAAAGAACAGATTGACAAGCTGAAGGGCGTGGTTCGCGGCATCATCATGAAAAACGCGAATACGTTGAAAGAGGAGGCGGCAAACAAAAATACGGCTAAAGAGGCCCGCAGAACAGCTAATTATGGGATGAATGTGCCGCCAATCGTGAAGGGGATCCGCTTCAACACAAAAGAAGAGGCGAAAGAGCTTCCTTTTTATAAAAAGAACGATGGAGGCGCGCTTGATGACGCAGCCCTTGATGCCTATATGGAGAGCAGCATCAAAGATTCCGCTGAAATGAAATCATTTTGGGATGAGGTAAAGGCAAGAACGAGTACGATTGATAACACACCGTTTACAGCCAAGGAAACCGAACACTTCATTACCGAAGGTACGAAAGCCTTTCGGAAGCTCCTTGAAGACATGCGGAAAAACGGTGATAAGAAGTATGAACGCGAAACCGATCATGGGAAGGTGCTGCAAACCATCCAAGAAAGAACTTTCGCTTTGCTGCCGAAGGATCTGCAGACACTCTTTGGCAATACGGGAAATCAAAGCTTCCAGAATCTGTTCGCGGAGGGCGGTGTCGTGGTAGATGAGAAAACTCGTATTACCAATCAGGTGGCAGCTCATGTTCCGCTCAATGTCGACAGTGAAGCGGCCGCGCTTGCCAAGAAGATTCAGGCAGCGGAAGACCGGCAGCACAAAGGCGCGCCGGCAGAAAATGCTGCCGAGAATGTAAAAAAGGCGCATGAAGGTCTGAAGAATCGTGAGATTGATGGGATCATCAAATCCGCTTACGCGATGGTTCAGAAAGATGCCGATCTGAAGAAGGTCTATAAGAATCCGCTGCTCTTCCGGAACACGCTGAAATCCAATGAGCTCAAAAAGCTGATCGAGGAAGGCTTGGACCAGTCCATGAGCGAAAAGGAGATCGTCGAGGCGGTCATCGCGATCCTGAAGGAAAAGCAGTCGGCAAAGACCGCCGCTGCCAAATAACGGTTTTTCATCTTTGGATGCTGTAATCGTTGCGGAAAGTGCAGAAATAAATTACAATAAAAAGTTATAGAATGGATGAATGT
>CAVCBG010000314.1:0-2439 GCA_963600285.1 Anaerovoracaceae bacterium | reverse complement strand
ACGAAGCTCGGCGCCGGCCGGAATACGCGTTATGTCCGCGGCGCGGTTGATGAATGATTCACTCCGAGGAGTGACCGAAAAGTTGGGACGGAAACGTCCGAACTTTCATGTAAATGTCTCCCGCGGCCTTGATATTTTCCGAAAACCGTGGCATACTAACATAGAAGTTAGGACGGATCCGTCCCAAGTTTGAGGTGAGCGCATGGTTAATCGAGATTCCTATATGAACCGGCTGATTCACAGTATGTGGAACGGCGAGATCAAAGTCATCACAGGCATACGCAGATGCGGTAAGTCCGTGCTGCTTTTCGACCTGTTTTACGAATATCTTCTTTCGCAAAATGTCGCCGAAGACCACATTCTGAAAATCGAGCTCGATCAGCGGCGGTATTACAAGTTCAGAGACCCCATTGCCCTGTGCGAATACGTGGAGAGCATCGTCCGGGACAGGAAGGACGAAAAGTTCTATCTGTTCATTGACGAAGTGCAGCTCACCACGAAGGCAGCGGACGCGGAAAACGGCGGCATCGAGGTCACCATCTACGACATGCTGAACGAACTCAAGGCGTATAAAAACCTTGATGTTTATGTCACCGGCAGCAACTCCAAAGGGCTGTCAAAAGATATCGCCACGGAGTTCCGCGGCCGCGCTACGCAGATTCATGTGTTTCCGCTGTCGTTTGCCGAGTTTTATTCCGCTGTCGGCGGCGACGAACGGAAAGCGCTGGACACCTATATGCTCTACGGCGGGATGCCGAGACTGCTGGCGTTGGAGGACGACCGGGACAAGAAGGATTATCTGTCCTCCCTCTACAGCGAGCTGTATGTCAAGGACATCGTGGAGCGGAACCACATTGAGCGCGAGGATATTCTGAACGACATTCTGGACTTCCTTGCCTCGCAGATCAGCTCCCTGACGAACCCGACCAACATCGCGAACAGCCTTACGTCAATGAAGAACACGAAAGTCAATCCCACGCTGGTCTCAAATTACGTGCAGTATATTATCGACTCCTTCCTCATTTCAATGGCCAAGCGGTATGATGTCAAAGGGAAGACCTATTTCAAATATCCGAACAAGTATTACTATACGGATATCGGACTGCGGAACGCGCGGCTGAACTACCGCCAATACGACCCCGGCCATATCATGGAAAACATCATCTACAACGAGCTTCTGCGGCGCGGATATTCCGTTGATGTCGGCGTGGTTTCCGACCGCAGCGGCAGCGGGAATGCTCAGAAAGAGATTGACTTCGTGGTAAACGACGCGGATAGGAAAATCTATATCCAGTCCGCTCTCCGCATGGATACCGATAAAAAAGAGAACGCGGAGCTGTCTTCGCTGACGCTTACGGGGGATTTCTTCAAGAAGATCATCGTCCGCATGGATATCCCGCACAATTTTTATGACGACGCCGGCATCTTCCACTGCAACCTGATCGACATGCTGTTGGGCCGGGTGGAGTTGTTCTGAGGGAATATGTTCCGCAGGATTCGTTCCGAGGAGCGACCTGAAAGTTGGGACGCAAACGTCCTAACTTCGAGGTAACTCCTCGAAATGAACCACAAAGAAAACTATAAACGGAGGGCCGTATGCAAATGAAAGCCGAAGCCGATCAATGGAACAGCCGGGAGCTGGAATTCGCGATATTCTGCATTGAGAATGTCGCCATCAAACTGAACACCGACCCGCGGAAGGTATACGCCGCCTTGACAGAGCAGACGGATATCTTGCAGGAATACATCATCCCCGAATATGAAGTGCTGCATACGCAGAGCAAAGACTATATCGTAGATGAAATTATCGATGTTATGAAAGAAAGGGGAGTGAAATTATGATCTTATATCACGGCTCATTCGTGTCGGTAGAGAAGCCGGATCTGTCGCACTCCCGAATCAATGTCGATTTCGGCAAAGGGTTTTACACAACGCCGATTCATGAGCAGGCGGAAAAATGGTGCGGCAGGTATACGCGCCGCGGTATTGACGGCTTTATCTCGCGTTATTCGTTTGATGAAGCCGCGTTGGAAACGTTGAAGGTCCTGCGGTTCGAGTCTTATTCGGAAGAGTGGCTTGACTTCATTTTGAACTGCCGCAGAGCGTTGGATCATACCGATTATGACTTGGTCACCGGCGGTGTGGCGAATGATAAAGTCTTCAACACCGTGGAACTTTTCTTTGACGGACTGATTGACAAGGACGAAGCAATCAAACGCCTGCGTTTTGAGAAGCCGAATTTGCAAATCGCTTTCCGAACGGAAGCCGCGCTTTCGTATCTGAAATTCGAAGGGAGTGAAAAGCTGTGAACGCGAACCCCATCCTTTTACAAATGAAATACACCCGCATCGTGGAGCTTTACGCCAAGCGGAACGGGTGCTCGCTCGCGGAGGCACTGGATATTTTCTATCACTCGGATGTGTATATGCTCATGCACGA